>CAZSDE010000038.1:0-10581 GCA_964605435.1 uncultured Akkermansia sp. | reverse complement strand
CTCTCCCATTCCACCCGCCCCTCCCACACCGCTTCCGTCTCCTTCCTTCTCCAAACCGGCCGCCGCTTCACCCCAGTGCCTCTCCGCACCCCAGGCGATCTCGCAAAAGTACTCGCTGAACTCCACCCTGACTCCTCCACGGACAAGGCTCTCATGGCATGGTCTCCACCAGACCACCCGGAAATATCAGACCTCTTCCTCATCACCTCGGATCCGCCTCCACCAGACTGCCCGCAGACATTCGACCGGCTCTGCCAGAAACTCACCGCAGCCGGAGCCCGCTGCTTCTCAGTTCTCATCGCCAGATCCGGTGCCGTCCGCATCTCCCGCCACTCCCCCGCCGGCACGATGCTCCTCTCCTCGGGACAAATCGACCCGCACACTCTCACCACACCCCTCCAGCAACCGACCGGGACACCGCCACCACCAGCACCCAATCCCTCCGGACTGATGGCCAGCCTCGCCTTCTACCAGCACTTCCCCCCACCCCTCGCCTTCCCTCTCGCCATCCCCGCAGACGCCACCAGAACCGGACCGTCCAGCTGGGCCGCCATCAGCTCCAGCGGATTCCTCTTCCACTGGCCCCAGCCAAACGCTCCCGCCCACCCGGTCTCCAGACAACCACTGCCCCCGGCCACCCACCATATCATCACCCGCGACCCGCACCGCGAACAGTGGATCCTCACCTCATGGCCCGATCCGCCCCCTTCCCATCCCGTCTTCCATACCATCGGCACCAACGGGGAAATCTCCTCCAGCACCGCACACCACCCCGTCGCCACCCCACTCCACGCAACCGCCTCGAAGGGCACCATCATCCTCATTTTCGAAGATCATGCCGATGCCTTCCTCGCATCCGATGGCAGCCCTCGCGCCAGCCTTCCCCTCCCTCAGCCCATCACCCCAGACCACATCGCCTTCGACCAGGACAGGCTCATGCTCCTCTCGCCAGACGAGCCGGATCAGCCCAACCGCACAGCCCCTCCCACAGGCACCACCTCCCCGCCAGTCATCATGGCTCCTCCCCTCTCAGCCGGCTTCGACAGCGCAGGCCAGCTGATCCTCCGCACCACCGGCTCACGCTGGCAGCTGGACCCAGCGGAACTTTCATGGCGGACCACCAGCAAAGTCCTCCTCGCCGCACCCAGACCATTCCAGCCTCTCCCCCAGCAGAACGACCACCCAGACCTCCCTCCTCGCTTCTATACAGCCGAATGGCATCCCGGCTGCCGCCTCGTCTTCGATACCCTCGGGGTCCTCCACCTCATCGCCCCAATCCCCGCCAACCCCATCGAAACCGCCATCCTCTGCGTCCTCGGACAACCAGCCAGCGCATGGTCCCGCGACAGCCAGACCACCTCCACAAACGCTGCCGCTTCCCTCGCCGCAACCATCCGGAGATTCTCCCAGCTCGCCCGCCGCTCCGCATGAAGCCAGTCACCCCGTTCCTGCGCCCATCCGGCACCACCCTGCCCACCGCCGCCGGATGGCTCGCCCATCCATCTCCCTCGTCATGGCTCGCCGAAGCCGTCCACATCAGCCGCAGAGACCCCGGCACCACCATCCGGATCTTCCCCACTCCGACCAGCCTCACCAACCGCTCGCCCTCCGGTGCCCTCCTCACCCTCGCCGGGAACCATCTCCCTCCCGGCCAGCTCTTCCAGCCCCACACCATCCCCCTCGGCGAACCGTTCCCCGGCATCTTCATCCCCACCAGCGCCACCATCGTCCCAGGCCTCACCCCGGAGGAAATCACCCTCTGCTTCCCCTATCCCATCCAGTTCCTCCACCCAGCCATCGGACTCTGCGGCTTCCACCCCGAAGACGCCATCGACCCGGTCAGGTTCCTCGCACCACCCACCATCCGCAGAACCCCATGGAACCTCGCTACCCCCGCTCCGCCGGAACCACCCCCACTCCACGGAATCTCCCTGACTCTGCCCCTCTCCAAGGACGAACCACCGGAAATCAACCCCGGCCACGCAACTCCCCACTCGCCTGGCGACCCGCCACAGCCCCCCAGCTCCTTCCTCCGCCGCACCGCCTCCAGCATCGGATCCCTCGGAGCCGAAACCCTCCGCCGCCTCGGCAACTCAGACATCGCCAGCCGCCTCCATTCATGGAGCCAGCAGATCAACCCGGACATCAAGCATCTGCGCGACGCGGAAATCAGCCGCCTCCTCTCCGACCTCGCCAACGACCCACGCAAGGCCATGCGCCGGGCCATGCCGCTCGTCCACCCACCCACCCCTCCCACCAGCCAATCCAGACCACCCTCGGCCCGACTCCCCTTCCGCCCTAAGGATTGGAACCCGCACGCCCCTCCCGGAAAGCACCAGCACTCGGATCGCTGGGGCCTCTCCCCACACCAGTACAACGCTCTCGAAGCCGCTTACCGCCGCGCCGCTTCCCTCGAAGCGTCCGCAGGCCACTGGATCAAGGCCGCCAGAATCTACGGAGAACTCCTCGGCGACTGGCCCCTCTGCGCCTCCATGCTCGAAAAAGCCAGCCTCTGGCGCGACGCCGCCCTCCTCCACCGCGACCGCTGCCACAATCACCAGCGCGCCGCCGCCTGCTTCGAATCCGCAGGAGCCATCGACGACGCCGTCCAGTCATGGCTCGCCGCGGGCTTCCCGTTGCCCGCCGCCGACCTCCTCACCCGCACGGGCCGCCACAGGGAAGCCCGCGACCTCTACGAACATGCCTGCAGCAGCTCCGGCTTCGACCCCATCCTCGCCGCTTCCATCCTCGAACACAAACTCCACAGACCCGGCGAAGCCATCAGCCTCCTCAGAAAAAGATGGTGCCATCAGGCAGATGCCGCCGCCTTCTCGGAATTCTTCGCCATGCTCTCCCGGCACGACCACCACCACGAGGCCCTCGCCACCCTCGCGGAACTGACCGGCAACCCGTCATCCCACCCTCGCCCCACCGCTGCTTTCCTCTCGTCCCTCCGCACCATCGCCTCGTCCTACCCACAACCCTCAGTCCGCTCAGCAGCCGCCAACCTCGCCCTCCACACCGCCGCCCGCTACCTCTCGTCACCCCAGCCACGCCCGACAGACGCCTCCACCATCCTGCTCTCCCTCCACGCCTTTGCCCCGGACGATCTTCTCCTGCGCGACGATGCCCGCCGCTTCCTCTCCACCCATTACCCCGCAGCGCATTTCGCCGCCGCCCACACCGAATCACGCCAGCCATCCGAAATCATCTCCCTGCCCAGCAGCGAATTCATGGAAGGAACCCAGTGGCTCGCCCTCTCCTCCCGCGCCGCCAGGCTCTCAGCCGCAGGCCTGCACCTCGATCACTCAACCCCGCCCACCACGGTCGTCTGGCACTCCGCCACCCACGAAATCACTTTTTCCCCCATCAAGACGAGCCCCCCCGTACCCCATGGACTCACTTTCGTGTCCACCAGCTTCCTCTCCGTCTTCCACCTCCCAACCCACCCACCCAGCTCCCATGGCAGCATGTCATGGCACTCCCTCACCTCCCAGAACGCACGGACCACTCCCGCAGACGTCCACCAGCTCCAGAACGTCCTTGCCATCACCCCAGACCCTCACACCTGCGGCTTCATCGCCCTTTGCCTGAAATCCACTGGCTCTCTCGTCGCCGAATACTTCGACGAACGCGGATCACTCACCGCCTCCCACATCCTCCCCATCCACCCGGATAACGAAAATCACCAATGGCTCGCCGCCGCCCACCACCGCAGCCTCTGGATCGCCCACGCCCATTCCCTCTGGTGCTTCCAACCCACAGACGGCCATGACCACCAGAGCATTCACACCTTCCTGCCACACCCCATCACCAGCCTCACCACACCAGGCACCTCCCGCCAGAACCACGCCGCCGCCACCGACTCGGCCGGCCACCTCTGGCTGCTCACCCCCCGACTCCACTCATGGGGGATCGACCTCACCCACATCCCCTGCCCCTCCGCCTCCCTCGCCGCCTTCACCCATGACGGCTCCCTCTGCGCCATCACCCCCGACGGCGGCCTCGCCTTCGCTCCCGGCCATTACTGCTCCCCAGCAAGACACCTCGCCTTCCCCCAGAACACTCCGCAGATCACCGCAGCCTGCCCCACCGGACCCCACTCCATCTCCTTCCTCTCCAGCAATGGCACCATCTTCACCTTCATCCCCTGAACATCACCCGCCACTCCTCCGCCTGACCCGCCGCCGCCGCCGCCGCCCCGCTCCACCAGCTCCACGCTCCACCATGCGCCGCGCCCGCCGCAATGGCTCAGGCAGCAGCAGCACAAGAAAAAAACCCGACGCCAGATACGCTATCCACAATCCCTCCTCCTTCGCCTTCCCCAGACTGGGCCGCAGGGCCTCCAAAAGCGCAGGAACCCCCAGAAATGCCCCCAGCAGCAACACAGACCCCAGCAGCCAGTAAACCGCCCGGTCCCGCAACCCTCCCCTCCACAACACCCACACCCCAGGAAGCATCCCCAGCCCAAAAACCAGCGCCACCACCCGCAGCACGGCCAGCCCCAGATAAATCACAGCGGATAACGGTCCCATGCGTCACAGAAAAATTCCAGCACCAACCCCTCGCCTCGCCCCCAACATCGCAAAAGCGCGAAATTCTCGGCCCACTTCCCGCAGATTTCAGTTGTGACCAGCCCCGTCCCGTGCATTCGCTTCCCGTCCCCCGCAATGCTTTGCTCTCGTGGCGGAATTGGTAGACGCGTATGACTCAGGATCATATGGGGCGACCTGTGGAGGTTCGAATCCTCTCGAGAGCACCACTTTCCCGCTGCCCGCACGCAGCCTCAGGCGTTCCCTCACCCACATGCAGGACCCCGTCTTCGTTCAGAACGCCTTCGCGAAAATCGCCCGGCGCTACGTAATCACCAATCACGCCCTCTCCCTCGGCACAGATATACTCTGGCGCCGCAAAGTCGCAAGGCTCGTCACAGAACTCCAGCCCGCCACCGTCCTCGACCTCGCCACCGGCAGCGGCGACCTCGCCGCCGCCATCCTCAAGGCAAACCCAGCCATCCAACTCACCGGAGCAGATTTCTGCGCCCCCATGCTCGCCCACGCCCGCGAACGCCCACTCCCCGGCGGCCCCCTCATCGTGGCCGATGCCCTCCACCTCCCCTTCGCCGACCGCTCATTCGACTGCGTCACCGTCGCCTTCGGCCTCCGCAACATGGCCTCGTGGCCAGATGCACTCAAAAGCATGCTCCGCGTCCTCCAGCCCGGCGGTCACCTCGTAATCCTCGACTTCTCCCTGCCAACCCTGCCCCTCGTCCGTCCACTCTACGCCGCCTACCTCAACCACGCCCTCCCACGCATCGCCGGTCTCCTCACCGGCCAGCAGCACGCCTACCAGTACCTCGCAGGCTCCATCCAGCAGTTCCCCAGCGGACCCGCCATGTGCCAACTCCTCTCCTCCTGCGGATTCACCCAGCCATCAGCCACCCCGCTCAGCCTCGGCATCGCCTCGGTCTACCACGCCTCCAGACCGCCCCTCCCTTGACGCCGCCCCCTCCCAGCCGCACCTGTCCTCACAATCGCCCAGACCACCCAGCCCCTTCCCTCCAACCCAGCATGCCCGCCAAATCACCCTCCACCGCCCCCACGAAGGCGGCCAAACACTCCGCCAAAACAAAGGCGAAAGCCAGCCCCAAACCAAAAAGCCCTCCTCTCGTCGGCATCATCATGGGCAGCATCTCGGACTGGGAAACCATGGAGAATGCCGCCAAACTCCTCGCCGACTTCGGCGTCCCCTTCGAAACAAAAGTCGTCAGCGCCCACCGCACCCCGCAACTCCTCTACTCCTACGCCACCTCCGCAAGGAAACGCGGCCTCCGCGTCATCATCGCGGGTGCCGGCGGAGCCGCCCACCTCCCAGGCATGACCGCCAGCCTGACCGATATCACCGTCCACGACGTCCCCGTCGAAAGCAAAGCCCTCAAAGGCATGGACAGCCTCCTCAGCATCGTCCAGATGCCCGGCGGCGTCCCCGTCGCCACCTTCGCCATCGGCAAAGCCGGAGCCGTCAACGCCGCCCTCTTCGCCATCTCCATCCTCGCCCTCCACAGCCGCGAACTCGCCACGGAACTGATCGCCTTCCGCGACCTCCAGACCGAAAAAGTCATCGAATCCCAGTCGCAGCTCCCAGAATGAGGCGCACCAAAGGCCCCATCGTCCCCGGACAAACCATCGGCATCGTCGGCGGCGGCCAGCTCGGCCGCATGGCCGCACGCGAAGCCCGCCGCGCCGGCTACCGCGTCACCATCTTCACAGACGAACCCAACGGATCCCCCGCCGGCCAGTTCGCCGACAACGAAATCAATGCCAGCTACTTCGACGAAGACGCCCGCAGCCTCTTCCTGCGCGACGTCAGCGTCGTCACCGTCGAATTCGAAAACATCCCAAGCGCCTTCCTCGAACACATCGAAAGCCGCTCCCGCCTCCACCCCTCCCGCACCGCCGTCACCACCTGCCAGAACCGCGAACGCGAAAAACTCTTCCTCCGCAAACACCAGTTCCCTCACGCCGACTTCGCCATCGTCACCGACACCACCTCCCTCGCCGACGCCGTCCACCGCATCGGTACCCCCTGCGTTCTCAAAACCGCCGACTTCGGCTACGACGGCAAAGGCCAGCAGAAAATCACCGACGCCACCGACCTCGCCGCCGCATGGCAGAAACTCGCTACCTCCCGCGGCGTCGTGGAACAATGGGTCGATTTCACCGCGGAAATCTCCGTGGTCTGCGCCCGCTCGACCTCGGGCTCGCTGGCCGCCTTCCCCGCCGCCGAAAACATCCACCGCAACCACATCCTCGACGTCACCATCTCCCCGGCCCGCATCGACCCAGCCACCACCAAGGCCGCCACCGACCTCGCCGCCGCCATCGCCGACGCTCTCGACTACGTCGGTACCCTCGCCGTCGAAATGTTCCTCACCACCTCAGGCTCCATCCTCGTCAACGAAATCGCCCCGCGACCCCATAATTCCGGCCACCACACCATCGATTCCTGCATCACCAGCCAGTTCCAGCAGCAGATCCGCACCGTCTGCGGCTTCAACCCAGGCTCCCCACGGCAGCACTCCCCAGCCGTCATGGTCAACCTCCTCGGCGATATCTGGCCAGCCCCGGAAAAACACCCGGACTGGTCACCAGTCCTCGCCGACCCTGCCTGCTTCCTCCACCTCTACGGCAAACGACTCGCCAAACCCGGCCGCAAAATGGGCCACTTCACCGTCCTCGGCGAAACCATCGACGACGCCCTCGCCCGCGCCACCTCTCTCCGCAGCAGCCTCGGCCTCCCACCCCTGCCGGAAGCCTGAACCACGCGCATCCCATGCCCGCCAAGCGACCGGAACCAGACGACCCCGCCCGCCCCGCGGACATGATCTCGCGCCGCTTCGGCCGCCGCCTCCGCCAGCTCCGGAGCGAACGCAACTGGTCCCTCGAAACACTCGCCAGCCGCAGCGGCGTGAGCCGCTCCATGATCTCCCAGATCGAACGCGAACAGGCCAACCCAACCCTCGCTGTCACCCTCCGCATCGCCCAGGCCTTCGGCATGCCCCTCGCCGAACTGGTCGACGCCCCCGGCGCCTCCGCCACCGTCCAGGTCATCCGCCACGACGACCGCGCCTACCACTACCGCTCGGACGACCTCTGCCGCCTCCGCACCCTCAGCCCGCTCAATCTCGAAAAGGACGTCGAACTGTACGAACTCCAGCTCGAACCCGGCGGAGCCCTGCGCAGCGCCCCCCACTTCGCCGGCACCCGCGAATACCTCACGGTCGTCAAAGGCACCATCCGCGTCGAAAGCGGCGATGATTCGGATTCCCTGCACACCGGCGATTCCGCCAACTACCGCGCCGATGTCCCCCACGCCATCATCAACGATAGCCCCCATCAGGCCCTCGCCATCCTCGTGGTGATCTACCGCTGAACCCGGAAACCCTCAGGCAGGGGATGACGCCGGAAGAATTCCCAGATCACCGCGTTCCCATCAATGTCCCGCGTCGACTTCCCAATGAAAGTCACCGCTGGCACCTGCCCCGGCCACGTGTGCCCACCACCACTCACCTGCAGCAGCACCACCTCGGCCCCTCCACGCCCAGGACCCCACACATGACGCGTCACCCGGGTCCCATCCCCCGGATCCGCATCCGCCAGTTCCTCCCGCACCGCCTCCCCCGGACAGCCGTTGAGCTGCGACCACGTCCGCACCGTCTCCTCCACCGACCGGAACCCCACCGCCCGCGGCCCCGCCCGACCAGACCCACGGTACGGCACAATCCGGTCAGCCGTCCCATGCACATGCAGCACCGGCACCGGCCGCAGCGGCGATGGATCCGGCGTCGTCATGGTCCCCGCCACCGCCGCCACCGATGCAATCCGGTCGGATAACTCGGCGGCCAGCTTGTACACCATCATCCCGCCATTCGAAAGACCAGCCGCATGAACCCGCCGGCGGTCCACCGGCAGCGTCGATTCCAGATCGTCAAGCACCAGCCGGAGGAACCCCACATCGTCAGGCTGACCCGATCCATCCCGACCCGGCACCCCTCCGGAATTCCACGTCAGAAAGGTCCCCAACGCTCCCGTCCCGTTCGGATACACCACCACGAAACCAGAACGCTCCGCCTCCGCATTCATCCCGCTGAACGAAACCATGAGCTTCCCATTCATGCCAGCCCCATGCAGCACCAGCACCACCGGCACCGGCTTCTCCCCGGACAAGCCCGCCGGCACATGCATCACATAACTCCGCTGCTTCCCTTCCCAGTCCACTCTGCGTACATGTTCCCCGGGCCGCGGCAGCGCCGCCCCCGCAGCCTGACACCACAGACACAGTATCATCAGCATCCATTTCATGCCACCCAGCATGCCCGGTCCACACGCTCCACGCCAGCCGAAATCATGACGCCCCCGCCACCGGATGACAGGCCCCTCCACCCCCGTCCGTTGCCTCTCCCCAGACATTTCCCATGAAACGCCGCGCCCTGCTCTCCCTACTCCTGGCCGCCGCCCTTCCCACATGGGCAACCACCCCGGCCGCCGATGCCACCGACGCCCTGAAACGCGAAACCGTCCTCACCTACGCCCGCATCGTCCACACAAACTACTCGGACTGCCTCGCCGCCGCACGGTCCCTCCGCTCTGCCCTCGCCAACCTCGTCGCCAAGCCAAGCGAGTCCACGCTCGACGCCGCACGGAAATCATGGACCGCCGCACGCCGTCCCTACGGACTCTCGGAAGTCTACCGCTACTACGCAGGACCCATCGACGACGCCGATGGCCCCGAACCCCTCCTCAATGCATGGCCCCTCGACGAAAGCTGGATCGAAGCCGTACCCGGCTCCCCCACCACCGGCATCATCGGCAATGACAAGGAATTCCCTTCCCTCTCCCCACAGCTCATCGCCGAACTCAATCAGCGCGACGGCGAGAAAAATGTCGCCTGCGGATGGCACGCCATCGAATTCCTCCTCTGGGGACAGGACCGCTCCACCAACGGCCCCGGCAGCCGCCCATGGACGGACTTCTCCACCGCACCCCACGGCAGCCGCCGCTGCCAGTACCTCCTCGCCTGCGCTGATATCCTCGTGCTCTACCTCGACGACCTCGTCCGCCAATGGGCCCCCGGCCAACTCGGCAACTACCGCGCCGTCTTCGAAGAGGATACCGCCGGCTCCCTCGAACGCATCCTCATGGGCATCATCTTCCTCAGCGGAACCGAACTCGCCGGCGAACGGCTCCAGGTCGCCTTCGATACCATGGAACAGGAAGACGAACAGTCCTGCTTCAGCGATACCACCCACCTCGACCTCATCGCCAATGCCGACGCCATCCGCAACGCATGGTCCGGCCAGTACTCCGCGTCCACGGACCATCCCATTACTGGCAAAGGCCTCCGCGATCTCGCCAGCCACCTCCACCCAGCCATCGCCACCACCCTCGACAAGGCCATCACCTCCCTCACGGAACGCGCCCGCGCCATCCCACCCCCATTCGATTCCGCCATCAGAGGATCGGATGACAACCCCGGCCGCCAAGCCGTCTTCAGTCTCATCACCGCCGCCGAAGACGTCGCCATTCATGCCAGGGAACTCGCCTCGGCCCTCGGCTGCCGCATCCCAGACATCCCACCCGAAGACATCGAAGGCTGATACCGCCCGCCTTCCCAGCAACGGCCGGCACTGGGCGATAGCCTCCCCTGCCTCGCCTTTTTCCCACTTCACGAATAGGAAATCTGCGCCCTCCTGCTCGGACGGCGCGAACTGCTACCCTGGAGCCAGCGGCTCGCCGGGGCTGCGACTCCCGGCTCATGGCAGCCTCCCCGCGCCGGAGTTGCTCCACGCTCCCGAAAACATCCATCCCAGCTGTTCCCACGGACGAATGCTCCCATCAATCGGCACCGCACACGAGGCCCTCCACCACCATGCGAAACCCGGCCTGCCCTTAAACCTTATGTCACCATGCTCTTCCTTTTCCCATTGATTCAGAGGCTCTCACCCAGTCATTCGAAAGAATCCCCCCCTTGACTTGAAGCCCCCTGTGAGGAACCTCAAACCGAGGTTTCAGCGTCAACCTC
>CAZSDE010000037.1:10751-14465 GCA_964605435.1 uncultured Akkermansia sp. | reverse complement strand
TTCGGCCCGGCTCCGCGCATTGAGTAGTTCCACCGGTGTGGCCGCCAGCACCGCCAGCACCGTCCGACCCGCCTCCACCCGATCCCCCGGCTTCAATCCAATCCTTCCCAGCTGCCCCGCCAGCGGAGCCGAAACCACATACCGATCCTTCACCCTCGTCCGCCCCTCCGCCACCACCACGACCTCCATCCCGCCACGGTCCACCACCCCAACCTCCACAGCCACGGCCCCAGGCCAAAGTGCCCACCCCACCCCCACCAGCACGCCAACCCCCAGCAACCATGTCAGCACTCGCTTCATCCAGAGATTCTCCGCCAATCAGCACAACCCCCGCCAGCGGAAAATGAGTGGCTTCCAGTGAAAGCATACGAACCCCTCCCGCTCGGGTTTCCGGGAACGTGAACCGCAAGACCGATGCCTACCGCGGCAGCCCCACGGAACGGGTCCATGCGGACAACGGGACAATGCGGACAACGGGACAGACCTTTTGGCTGAGATGTCAGGGATGGACGTTTTCGTGGGTCAGGTTGGTCCAGGGTTGCCCGGCCGTCCTCTTGCATGGGTGGTGCGTGCGTGTTTCCGGGAACGCATGGGAATCCCTGACTTTCAGACCTTGATGCGGCCGCTACTGGAGATGCATGGGAATGGCGGGGAGCATCGGAATCGGGACCTCGTGGATGGTTTGGCGGGGCGGTTTGGCTTGAGTGATGAAGAGCGGCGGGAGATGCTGCCGAGCGGCGGGGCGAAACTGTTTGATAACCGGGTGGCGTGGGCCAAGACGCATGTGATGCAGGCCGGGTTGCTGGAGTCGCCGCGGCGCGGGTATTCGGTGATTACCGCAGCCGGGCGACAGGCGCTGCGTGAGCATCCGGAGAGGATTGATCTGCGGGTCCTCAGTGGGTTTCCTGCCTACATGGAATTCAGGGGGCGGCGGCGCGAGGAAACGGGGACGGCGGCTGAAGAGACGGAGGAAGCCGTTTCGCCTGAGGAAGGCTTGGAGCATTCGTATCAGCAGGTCAGGAAGCAGGTGGAAGCCGATTTGCTGCGTCAGGTCATGGAGAATCCGCCTTCGTTTCTCGAGCGGGTGGTGGTCGATCTGGTGGTGCGCATGGGGTATGGGGGGAGCCGCAAGGATGCTGGGGAAGCCCTTGGGAAATCGGGCGACGAAGGCATCGATGGGATCATCAAGGAAGACCCGCTGGGGCTGGACATCATCTATCTGCAAGCCAAGCGCTGGGATCAGAGTGTGGGTCGGCCGGAGATTCAGAAATTCGCGGGAGCGCTGCAGGGTCAGCGGGCGCGGAAAGGGATTTTCATCACGACATCGTCCTTCACGGCGGACGCGCGGGAATATGTGTCGCGCATAGATTCGAAGATCATTCTGATCGATGGAGCGCTGCTGGGGCGGCTCATGTTCGAGCATGGCGTCGGGGTGACGACCGCGTCGGTATATGAGGTGAAGCGGATTGATTCCGACTATTTTGCGGATTTGTAGGGAAGGGGAGGAGCCGAAAAGGAGTTAGGGCGTGCTGGTTTCAAGCAGCTGGCTGCGGCTGGGTTGCGCTGCAGGATTCTGTGAAAACCAGACAATGACGGACGCAGGCGGGTGGGGGGATTCATCGAGGTGCCAGCCTTGCTGGTGGGCGAGGCGGCGGACAAGGGGAAGCCCGATGCCGTAGCCGGAGGTACTGCGCGGTTGGGGGGATGCGGTGGCCGATGGGGACTCGGCGAAGTGGAGATGGGGGACTGGGTTCGGGCTGAAGACGATGGTGAGGCGGGCGGCCGTGGAATGCTGGAAGGTATTGCTCAGCAGATTGCCGAAGAGCACGAGAAGGACTTCGCGGTGGGCCTCGATGGTGGTTTCGGGAGGGATGGAGAGAACGGTCTCGAGGCGGCGGTGAGGGAAGAGGATCTGCTGTTCTGCGAGGGATTCGCAGATGAGTTCCATGAGGCGCTGCGGGCTGCGTTCGGTGCGGCGGCGTTCCTCGCGGGACATGACCAGAAAGGTTCGGGCAACGCCTTCCAGTCGCTGACTGGCGCGCTGGAGCCTTGCGAGCAGTTCCGGTCGGGTTGGGGTTTCCTCCTGCATGAGGCTGAGAGCCCCGCTAAGCACGGTGAGCGGGGTGCGCAGTTCATGGGAACAATCGGCGATGAACTGGCGTTCGCGTTCAAGGGCGTCGCGTTCGCGTTGCCATGCGTCATCGAGGGCGCGGGCGAGCTGAGCTACTTCATCGGAGGCGCCGGGAGCGGCGAGCGGAGCGTCATCGAGGCCGTGCTGGCGCACGCGCGCAGTGAGGTCGACCACCGGGGCCATTGCAGAGCGGGCAAGGCGGCGGCTGAGCAGCCAGACGAGCAGGAGGGTGCCTGCGCTTATGAGGAGGAGCCGCTGCGTCAGCCGCGGAGTTTCGCCTTCCGTGTATTCGAGCGATTGCAGGTCGACGAGCCGCCAGATGGATTCTCCGGTCGCCGCGTTGGTGGAGGCGAGCAGGCGGTACTCGTTCTCCATGCCGCGGTCGGCCCAGACGGCCAGTCGGTCGCGCCAGCTCCGGATGAGGCGGGCCCGGCGGCCATCGGCCGAGGCAAAGATTTCATGCCATCCACTGGTGGGCACGTCCGCGAGGGCGATCCTGTCAGTGAGGTTCCGGGGAGAAGAGAAGTCGGTGAGCCATGGGACGCCCGGGCTTCCGGTCGGGAGGGCGGGCAGGGTCTGGCTAAGGTATCGGTCGAGCACAGCGTCCTCGGTTTCCATGAGCAACTGGAGAGCACCGAAGGTAAGCACTGCCGCGAGCACGGTGGCGAACAGGACAAAGTGCCGGGCGATACGGGCCTGGAGCGTGCGAGGCATCATGGGGAGCCTGCGTGGAGTTGCCATCCGATACCGCGGTGAGTGTGCAGGAGCATGCGTGTTCCGGGCGGATCGACGGCAGAACGCAGTGCATGGATGTGAGTTCGGAGGGCATCGCTGCCGGGAAGTTCCTCGCCCCAGAGGTGTCGTTCCAGATCGCTGCGGGGCACTACCGCGGGTGCCCGGCGCAGGAGCAGTTCGAGGATGGTGAAGCCCATACGCGTGAGTTCGAGCACGCGTTCCCCGCGGCGGACCTCGCGGAGCGAGAGGTCCATTTCCACATCGGCATAGCGCAGCAGAGGTTCTGCGGGAGCGCGCCCTTCGCTTGTGCGCCGCGCCAGCGCCGTGAGCCGCGCCGCGAGTTCAGCCAGGGCAAAGGGCTTGACGAGGTAATCATCCACCCCGGCTGCGAATCCCGCGAGCCGGTCCTCGAGGGCGTCGGCCGCCGTCAGCATCAGAATCGGAAGCTGCGGGGCAACCCCGCTCCGCACGCGGCGACAGAGGTCGAGTCCGTTGATGCCGGGTAACCGCTGGTCGAGTACCATGAGCGCATAGGAACGATCAAGGAGCATGGCGAGCGCCCGCGCCCCATTGGCCGCATATTCGACCTCCCAGCCGCGCCGGGCGAGGTATTCTTCCACCGTAGCGGCAAGGTCGGCATCGTCCTCCACAAGCAGCAGAGGCAAGGCAGCGGCGGTTTGAAATGGCATAGCAGAGGAGCCGCAGGCACGGCTGACCTCGGAAGCATTACACCTGGGGGAGGGACGAGTCACCACCTGATACGGCACGGCGCAGCAGAATGATCCGCTCCATCGGTAGAGCGGGGCCGCAGCCGTGGCAGAAAGTGACCCGCCCCCCTGATCTGGTGT
>CAZSDE010000037.1:10426-10741 GCA_964605435.1 uncultured Akkermansia sp. | reverse complement strand
CATAGCGGTGGCGTCGCAGGCGCGACTAGCAAAGCGAACGCTGCGTCCAGGGGGAGGGACGGATCACCTTCTCATACGGCCCGGCGGCGCAAAATGGTCCGCTCCATCGGCACAATGTGGCCGAGGCCGTGGCGGAAAGTGACCCGCCAACCCCCTGATCTGGTGTCATCCTGCTCTCAGAAATTGAAACGGAGCCCGAGCAGTGCCGACCATCCCTGGTAGTCCACCGTCACGTTCCGGCGGGCCCCGGATTCGGCACTCAGATCCGTATCGCCTGCATAGAGATAGCGGGCTTCTCCATAAAACGACCAGCGG
>CAZSDE010000037.1:0-10416 GCA_964605435.1 uncultured Akkermansia sp. | reverse complement strand
CGAGTTCCTTCTCAAGCCCAATGATTCCCTGAATGGCTGGCACCCATGTGTCGGAAACATCTTCGATGCCCGCAGATGTCAGATCCATGTCCACCTCCTCTAGGAATCCCCCGCCAATGGCCGCGTAGGGCCGCCAGCGCGAGCCCGCGGCACCCCACCCACTGAAGGTCCAGCCGAGATTGAGGAAGAGTCCTGTAGAGGCGAGATCGCCGCCGCCCACCCGCGACGAACCCCGCCGCACCCCATCAAGATCGTTGCTGCGGTACGTCCATTCCACTTCAAGACTGAAGTTGTCCGTAAACTGCTTGCCAAGGCTCATGCCCGCCAGCCAACCAACGCCATAGTCGGCAGATGTGGACGAACCATCGAGGGTAAACGAATCGGTAGTGAGACCGCCTGTGCCTCCGAATGCTTTGACATAGAATCCATCCCAGAGGGAAATGGCCGGCGCAGGGGCAGCCAGCGGCGGAACCGACGGGGTCGTCACCACAGGTGTTCCGGCCGCCAACGGGGCCGTCAATGTGCAAAGCAGGGCAAGGGGAAGTGCGAAGTGTTTCATGATGGTTGTTTGGATGAAGGAGACAGAAAGCCTCCTGACGCAATCTGCACAGCCCATGCGAAACCAGCGTCATCCAACCGTGAATTCTGCGTTAAATCACCGACCCACGAGCCTGCCACGGCGGGAGCCATCGCCGCGGAAAGGTCGATGGCCCTCGCCCCGTTCAACCGCGCCACCCCCCTAACGACCCATGGCACCCCCGGTCCCGGAGAACCACCCTATCAGGGGTGTGTTCTAATGGTCGTCGTACCAGATATCGGGACAGCGCAGATAATGGGACAGACCTTTTCGGATGTCTCCGACCGCCGATTCCAACAAACGCGGATAAAGGGCCAGACCTCTTGCGGAGAGGTGCCCTTCCAAAGGTTGGAGTTTGATTCTCAGGGAAGGACTGACAAAGGGACAGACCTTTTCGCTGTGCGAGGGTGGCGTCGCTTCTGCGGGTGTCTGATTCGTAATGAGGACGGACGAAGAGACACTGACAAAGAGACAGACCACTTCGGAAGTGGCACCGTGGGCCCCCGATGGTTCCCAAAAGTGAGACAAGCCTGTTCTGGAGGGCTGAAGTGCCGGAAGAGTAAAAAAGGACGAATGGCCAGACCTTTTCGCTGGGCGCGACCGAGTTGACAGATTCAATCCCGATAAAAGGCCAGACCTCTTGCGGAGGAGTGCTGTTCCAAGTTCAGAAGCTTGATTCTCAGGGAGCGACTGACAGAGGGACAGACCTTTTCGCTGCAGTACGGACCGGCTGGGGGAGCGTCGGTCATCGTGGCGGACAAATGGCCATGGCGGACGAATGGCCAGACCTCTTCGCTGGGTGCGACCGAGCCGACAGATTCAATCCAATAAAAGGCCAGACCTCTTGCGGAGAGGTGCCGTTCCAAGCGTTGGGGTCTGATTCTCAGAGAGCGACTGACAAAGGGACAGACCTTTTCGCTGCGCTTGCGGGGGGCGGCGTTGCAAATGCTGGAGCTTGATTCCTAGGAAAGACTGACAGAGGGCCGGAGCTTTTTTGCTGTGCGGGGTGCAGTACAGGCATGGGATGATGAATCAATTCAACAACGCGATGAACTCTTCAACAGTTGTGGCCTGCCCAATAGGTGCGCCATTACGAGTTACATTCACAACTCCGCCAGCCAGAATGTGAGTTTCAGCAATTGAGAGATGGGGCGCTTCTTGCCCAATGTCGATTGCGTCTTCGATATCCTGAAGCTCAATGGTGAGTGGTTGCATAGCGGCTTGGCGTTTTTCGGTAGATGGATGACTTGAGGCTAACGCATAGGCGATCCGCTGAGGTAATGGAAGGCCGATTTTAAAACGAGACGTCACCTGCTGTTGGCTGAGCCAGCGTGTTGTGGTTGGGTCATTTTGCTTGCGAGACTATTGCAGCATCGAACCCTTGGTCTGCCGAGCGGGGACTGGCAAAGCGACTGACAAATGGCCACACCTTTTCGTTGAGGGTCCCTGCAGTTCTCAAAAGTGAGACAAGCCTGTTCTGGTGGTTGAAAGAGCCGGAAGGGTGGGGCGGTTTCTGGCAAAGCCTGAATTCCCCTTGTCGGCCACTTGTCGGTCGGGGTTTTCGTTGCCCTCGATTGGAAATGCCGGGGTGGCGAGACCCCTTGGTGTCGGGGAGTGGACTCCGGGAGGGCTGTGCGCGCGAGTGGCGGTGGGCCGCGAGGCCTTATTTCGGGAGGATGAGTTCGGTCCGGAAGAAGGCGCGGGAGTCGCCGCCTTGGGGGGGCTGGGTGGTGAGGGAGTGAGGGGGTGGTCCTGAGGGGAGGATGGAGCCGCCGGGGAGGGGGGCCCATGGTTGGGATCCATTGGTCCACATGAGGCGGTAGGGTATGCCCTGCTGGCCATTCATGGAGAAGCTGAGTCTGCCATCGGGGAGGCGGTCGACAGAGAGGGCGAAGCGGCCGGAGTTGCGGTCGAGGGGAAGGGTGCCGCCGTGGAATTCGTCGGAATTGCGTAGGCCATCGCCGTCTGGGTCGGTCTGGGCGTCGGGGAGGAACGGGTTGGTGCCGTAGTAGGATTCCCAGCCATCGGGCATGCCATCGCCGTCGCTGTCGAGGGGAACGGGGGCGAGGGCGACGGTGGAGCTGCGGGTGGAGAGGCCGCCCATGGTGGCGGTGATTTCAGCATTTCCGGGGGAACCGATGGTGAGCCAGCCGCAGAATTCGCCCTCGGACAGCGAGAAGGTGGATGGGGAGAGGGTGAGTGGCTCCGCCGACGCCCATGGGACGGATAGGGTGGGGTTGAGGATACCCCATGTGCCGTCGGCTGGGGCGATGATTGTCCAATCGGAAAGGTCGTCGCGGTCGGCGGAACCGTTGCGGCGGGCGGCGCGGTTATTGAGGGCGGGGAGGGCGGGGCCCTTCCAGAGCGAGCGCACGGGGATGGGGTTCGTGCCGATGGTGATGGTTCCGGTGTCCATGTCGGCCTCGCTGTGGGCCCAGATCATGAAATCCACGGGCCGGTTGGCGGCATCGACCATGAGGGCCCAGCCGCGGCTGTTGGTGGCCCAGAGGAAATCGCCGCCGAAGAAGACGCCGGGCAGGCTGCTGCTGGCGGTGTCCAGCACGAGGATGGTCTGGCCTGGCGATAGGGAGGCCGGCAGGTTCCACTGGACGTTGAAGTACTGGGCGATGGGCTGATTGTTGTGGCCGACGAACACCCGCCAGCCCGAAGTGTCGATGACGCGGTTGCTGACATTGGTGATCTCGAAGCGGTCCGGGTTCTGCTCGCTCATTTCGCTGAAGACGATGGTTGATGCAGTGGTGCCGGGGACGGTGGCGGAAAGGCTGACTGGTCCGGCATTTTCGAGGACGAGGCGGCCCTTGGCGTCGCGTGCCGTGAGCCGGACCGCGAAGGGATAACCAGCCGAAGCGACGGCGGGAACGTGATCCCATTGCAGGGAAGCCAGCGGACCCGAGGCCGCTACGGTGAGTGTCAGTGGTTTCCGGTCGGAGCCGCCTTCATTGGCTGCCCAGATTTCCATGGTCCATGTGCCTGCAGCGCCTGCTGTGCCCGAGAGGAGTCCGGATTGTCCGTCGATGGTCCAGCCGGGAGGGAGGCCGGAGGCTCCGAACGAGGTTGGGCTGCGGGTTGCGGTGATCTGGTAGGCGAAGGCATCACCGGTCACGGTGGCGGCGGTGAGCGGGCTGGTGATGACCGGTGGGCCTGCACTGCCTGGCGATCCACCGGGTTGGGAGGAAACCGTCCATGCTTCCCGCAGCCTCCAGTCGCGGGCGGCGGTCGTGGCGGCATCGACTGTCATGAGAGAATGTCCGGCGGTAGCGGCGAGGGGTTCCCATGCGGGTTCGTAGCGGAATGAGAGGATGTTGGCGCGCCATGGGGCCGGCAGAGTGAGGCTGATGGTTTCTCCGCTGTTGTCGAGCGCGCCGCTGAACTGACCTGGAGCAAGGACACCGATGGCGGCCGGCCAGAGCGCGGAAAACATTTCCCGGTTCCGGCAGACCACCAGAAAACTTCCGGCGGCGAGTTGAACCCCTGCAGGAAACTCGTAGCTGATGCCCTCGCTGAAGCGGACGCCCGAGAGGTCGAGCGGGCCTGCCGAGACATTGCGCAATTCCACGAATTCGAAATCGCTGCCGCCGGCTGGGCGGTAGAGGATTTCCGTGATGCGCAGACCATCGAGGAGGGCCTGCACCGCCGCCGGGGGAGCGAGATTGGGATTTCCCGGTGACCCCAGCGTCTGCACCGCCCATGCGCTGCCGCCGTCCGGGCTGCGTCCCACCGATGTGTCCGGGGCCTGTCCCATGAGATCGATGCGGTCGATGAGCACGCCATTCTGTCCCGAGATCGCCAGCCAGCCGAAATCCGCATCGAGTCGGAATGGAAGGTCCGTGGCACGGGCGGGATTGGCCGAGTTGCCCGCCGGACGGAAGACGACAAACGATGCCGGGCCCGCAAAGCTGAGTGCCGGCATGACGTGTCTGCCCGGATCATTGATGAAATCGTCCGTGAGGCGCAGCCCGCCCATGGGGACCGGGCGGGTGCCCGCATTGAAGATCTCCACGAATTCCTCCGGAAAGCGGAAATCGGGAGATGCCAGCCATTCATTGATGCGCAGGTCCTGAGGCGATCCGAGCGGAAGAGCTGCGCCGTTAGGTTGACCGACCGTCGGGGCCGTGAGCGTCCAGACCGAGCCGTTGGCACCCGTGCGGCTCAGGCTCAGATCGCGCACCTGTGGGCCGAACGTGAGGGAATCGCGCAGAGCACCGAATGAATCGTGGAAGTAGAGAGTTTCGCCCCCTTCATCGAGAGCGAAGCCCGCTTCGAAGCCCTGGACGGCGTCATCGCCACCGGCGTGCACCACCACGATTCCGCCGGCGGGCAGTACCGTGCCTCCCGGGAAAGTGAAGCGAGTGGCCGACGCGAGGTCATCGGTCAGGGTCATGCCGCCGAGGTCGACCGCGGTGGGTCCACCGTTGCGGATTTCGATGATGTCTGGAAATCCGCCACCGGCCGCATGTGCGCTCGCATTGGATGCGAGGATCTCGTTGAGGACGACCCCGCTTTGGGCACGCGTGAGCGAGCCCGTGGCAGTGGGTGTGCCGGGAGGCAGGGCGGGGCTTCCGATGAGGCTCAGGAGGTGGGCCTGGCGTGCGGTCATGAAGGATTTGAGATCCGTGCGCACCGATTCCGGGACCCAGCCCGAGAGGTGATTATCGATGAAGGCGTGTGCGGTCGGCACGCTGCCGGAAGCGGGATCTGCATTGAGCACGCTGCCGAGGATCTGCCGGATCGTATTGTGGTAGAACACGCGGAAGCCAGCATTGCCCGTGGTCGTGGAATTCCCGATGAGCGGCAGCAGCGGCTTGAAGACCGAACTTTCAGCCGTCATGTCGTAAAGCCCGCGGGCCGTGGCACCCAGCGGACTGTCTCCGCGGCCGAGAATCGTATCGAGGTCATGCGGCAGCAGCGTCATGCGCCGGGCCGTCGTTCCTTCCGGGCGGAAGTAGGCGGAATAGTCGTCGTCCTGACCATTCGAAATGTTCGTTTCGTTCGACTGGAGAATGGTCATCATGGCGAACCAGCGGGCCCATTGCTGTGTATCGGCGACGGCTCCGAGGTACTCGATTTCCTCATCGGTCATGGAATTCCCCGTCCATGTTCCGGTGTCGGCATCGTTGAGAGTTTCGCCTGTAAAGTAGGGGGCGATGGCCCGCTGCCATGCGAGGAAGAAACCGGTGAGGTCGCTCCAGTCGTTGGCGGCTCCGTTGTTCTGTTTCGACCATCCATCGAGCAGGCCGTCCGGGGTTGCGGGGGCCGGCTGGGTGGCCCTCCAGAATTCATCGGGTCTTCCTTTCTTGTAGAGGTTACCCGACGATGCGGAGGGCCACTGTCGATCGGCCATGGAACCGCTGGTTTCCTCCATGCGCACCCATTTTCCGTAATCCTGGGCGCTGCTGCCGCCGGACGTCTGTTCGGTGCCATTGCGTCGCAGTTCCACGGGCAGGACATCGAACGAAGCCAGTCCGGCGGCGCGGAACATCTTCATCCCGATGAACTGCAGCCATGGATACTTCGGATTGAGATTGAAGTCGGTGATGCCGTCCCATGGGGCGTCGTTGGGGATGGAAATGCGCAGTGGCTTGAACTGATAATTCCGGCTGCTGTTGCCGCGGATGCGCATGGAGGAACGATACCGCACCGTGTGGTTGCCGGCCTGCGAAGTGATCAGGGTGGCATGGAACTGCCGGTCGCTTCCGGGATTGGAGGACGCGAGGGATTCGAAAGCTGCGTTGTCGGCTCCGGTGAGGACAAGGCGGTAGAAGGAGTCGGCGGTTCCGGGGACCTCGCTGTCGACGAGGAAATGCGCATTGGCCTGCTGCGATCCGGCGGCGGCGGCGGGCCAGGTGCGGGTGCCATGGGCATCGCTGGCAGCCACATAGAATTCGATCACGGACTTATCCGGCTGCGGCGGCACGGTGGCCCGCCATCCTCCCGCTCCATCGGATGTCATGGGTGCGGCCGTGAATCCCTGGGCTGTGGTTCCGGTGGCATTGCGCCAGTGCAGCACCGCGGAAACCGTTCCCAGCGAAGCCACGGAGCAGCGCACCGTGACCGCCTGCGCGGGATTCGGCACGACCGGTTCGTGGCGGACGGCAGAAATGATGGGAGCGACCGTGACGGTGCGCACCGAATTCACTCGACCCGGCGTCGCTCCGCCGGCTGCCTGACAGGGTCGCCAATTCTGCCCGCTGGCAGTCACAAGGCCCGGGTGCATCAGTTCGATCGAAACCCCCGTATCGCCGGCGCTGGACCACGACCAGCCATTGTAGACCGTCTCAATGACGCGGTCGCCCCAGTCGCCTTCCGTGGCATAGCTGACCTCGGCCACGGTTACCTCGCTTCCGGCGGCGGCCCCCGGCCGCGACAGGCGGATCCGTTCGCCATTGTTGGCAAGACCGGTGTCTACAGCCCACGGCCCGAGCACGCCGGTGATGCCCCATTGGGCGGCCACCGCGGCCGGATCCGCGGCGATCACTGCATAGCCATCGGGTGGAATGACCGTTCCCGCGGGAAAAACATAGCGGATGCCGCTGGTGAAGGACCAGCCTCCCACAACCACAGGATCGATGCCGGGATTGTACAGCTCGACAAATTCCAGTCCTGTCTTCTCCGGATAACCACTGCCCGGGCGGTAGTGAATTTCATTGATCACCAGCTGCGCCTCTGCGGACACAAGCATTCCCAGCAAAGCCGCCACGGCAGAATGAGCGCATTTCATAAAAAAGGGGGTGCCCGGAATCATGGGCAGGGACCCAGCGTACCGGATGGCGTCCGCTTTGGTCAATCCCGCCCTCCACAAATGCGTAGGAGCCTTTGGACACCCGGCTCACTCGCGGCTGAGCGCTTCGTCAAGATTCAGAATGGCAAGGCAGACCGATGCCATGGCGGCATGGCTGATGGGGTCGAGCGATTCCTCCCGCGGGGCAGCGCCGACGGAAACGAGAGCGGCGGCGTCTGCCGGACGGGCCGCGAAGTGCGCTGCCTGCCGGTCGTGGGCCCGGCTGAGGATTTCCAGTTCCTTTGCTGTGGGCACGCGGCCGAGCACAGCCCGGAAGGCATGCGAAATCTGGGCCGGGCGGTCGGCGGAGGAACGCAGAGCGCGCGCCGCGAGAACCCGGGCCGCCTCACTCCATGTGGCGTCATTGAGCGTCGTGAGGGCGTGCAGCGGGGTCGAGGTCACGGAAACCCTGACCTTGCAGGCCTGCCGGGCGGAGGCGTCGAACATGTTGACCGGCCCCACCGTGCGGCGCCAGAACGTGTAGAGGCTTCTCCGGTAAAGGTCGGGTCCGCTGCTGGCCGGATAGGTGAAGTCCCGTTCCTTGGTGATGGCGAGCGTCTCCCAGACGTCCGCGGGTTGATAGGGATAGACTGGTTTGCCGCCCAGTTTCGGATTGAGCAGTCCGGCGGCGGCGAGGGCGGAGTCCCGCAGCACCATGCTCGGCATGCGGAAGCGCGAGGCCCGGGCCATGAGGCGGTTTTCCGGATCGCGTGCGAGCAGTTCCGGCGTGACCCGGCTGCTCTGGCGGTACGTGCGGCTTTCGAGAATGAGGCGCACCATGTGCTTCTGACGCCAGCCCTGTTCCCGGAATTCCACGGCGAGCCAGTCGAGCAGTTCCCCATGCACGGGCATTTCGCTCTGCACGCCGAGATCCTCGGATGTCTTCACGAGTCCGGTGCCGAAGAAGTACTGCCAGAGCCGGTTCACCTGAACGCGGGCCGTGAGTGGATGATCGCCGCGGAAGAGCCAGCGCGCAAAACCGAGGCGGTTGCGTGGCGCCTCGGCAGCCAGCGGCGGCAGCACAGCCGGCGTGTTCATGGCCACTTCCGCACCGGGCGTGAGGTAATCACCCCGCTCGAGAATCTTCGTGACCCGCGGCTGCCGGTCGCTCATCACCATGACCCGCGGAAGATTCTGCCGGAATTCATCAAGGGCCCGCTGCGTGGCCCGCGAACGTTCCCGCGCCGCCATCACGTCCGCCGGAGCCAGATTCTTCGCGACATAATCGCGCAGCTTCGCGGCTTCCTCGGGCGACCGTTCGCGCTTCCGCACAATCCCCGCAATCTCGTCGGGCAGGGCCCGCCGCACGGCCGGCTGCGGACTGGCGGTCGTCGCCAGCCGGAATCTCCCCAGCGCATGCTGCCGGTGCGCGGATTGGAATTCAAAGACCAGTTCCAGCTTTGCTGCGAGGCTGGCCGCCTGCAGCGACTCGGCCTGCAGAATCAAGGTGTACGGTTTGGACGTTTCCGGATAGAAGGCCCAGCCGGTGTTCGCATCGTCATCGATGACAGCTTCGGCAGAAAAACCGGGCTGACTGTGGGTTGCCGAGGCTGCACTGAAGCGCAGGTCCTTTCCGTCGAGCCTGGCACGCACCCGGCTGAGCACGGCGTTGCCGCTGTCGCTGCGGCCGGCTCCCTTGAGGGGCAGCCGCCGGTCCGGCACCGTTTCGATGCGCAGCCCGCTCAGGCCCGCCGCGGGCACGGGAATGGTCACCGTATAATCGGTGCGGTCGGGATTGGGTCCTTCCACATAAATCGAATCGTCATCGAGAATGCTGAGGACGGGACCGCCGGTGGCCGCCATGGCGAGCGGACGCGCCACTTCCCATGCCACCGGAGCATCGCTGGCCAGTTCACGCTCGGAGGCTTCGTAGGCAGCAAGGGTGGCGGGCGACTTCCCGGTATCCTGCTCGGCCTTGCGGGCGCTGGCGGCGGAGGCTTCCAGTTCCTTGAGCTTCGCCTTGTCCTCTGCGGTGCCCACCGCAATCCATGGATCAGCGATGCGGTATTGCCCGCCACCGGGCGGCACACCGCTTTCCGGCACATTGTTGAACATCGCGAACATCCCGTAGTAGTCGCGCATCGTGATGGGATCGTACTTGTGATCGTGGCACTGCACGCAGGCCATCGTGAGCCCCAGCCATGTGGTCGCCGTGGTATCGACCCGGTCGAAGAGAATGACGTTGCGCTGTTCTTCCGCGATCGCTCCTCCTTCTCCATTGAGCAGATGATTCCGGTTGAAGGCGGTCGCCACCAACTGCTCCTCGCTCGGCTCCGGCAGAAGATCGCCCGCCAGCTGTGCAATGCTGAACTCATCAAAGGGCATGTCGGCATTGAGCGCCTGCACCACCCAGTCGCGCCAAAGATACTGATGGGTGTCGCCATCCTGCTGGAAGCCGTTGCTGTCGGCGTAGCGGGCCGCATCAAGCCATGGCAGCGCCATCCGTTCGCCGTAATGCGGCGACGCCATGACCCGGTCAAGAAGCTTCCCATATGCGCCGGGATCGGGATCGGCCACAAAGGCGTCCACCTCCGCCGGAGACGGCGGCAGCCCGGTGAGATCGGCATGCACGCGCCGGATCAGGGTGGCCCGCTCAGCTTCAGGCGACGGCGCAAGGCCGGCCGCCTCCAGCTTCGCCAGCACAAAGCGGTCGATCGGGTTGACGGCCCAGTCCTGCCGCTGCACCGCGGGAATTTCCGGGCGCTGCGGGGCAACAAAGGCCCAGTGGGTTTCATAGGCCGCTCCCTCGGCAATCCACCGCTGCAGCAGTTCACGCTGCGCGGGACTGACCCGGCGATGCGAATCCGGCGGCGGCATCACTTCGTCGGGATCGTCACTCAGGAGGCGGCGCACCAGTTCGCTGGCTCCGGGATCGCCGGGCACGAGGGCCCGCTTCTCCAGCGCGGCGGCCCGGTCATCGAGACGCAGTTCACCCTTCCGTTTGCTGGCGTCCTGACCGTGACAGTAAAAGCAGTTCTCGCTCAGGATCGGGCGGATGTCGCGGTTGAACGAAACGCCGCCGCCTTCCGCCGCGGCGGTC
>CAZSDE010000036.1:466-14482 GCA_964605435.1 uncultured Akkermansia sp. | reverse complement strand
GCTGTCGCGTATCGGTGGCCTGCGACAGATCGTAGAGCGATATCTCGCACGCCTCGCCCTGCCGCAGGATGGCATTCACCGCCGCCACAATGGCCTGCGGCCCCGGAGTGTCGCCACAGATGAAATTGCGGAGCACCGTCAGATCGTCACCGCAGGCCAGCAGTTCACAATGCGCCGACCCACCATCGCGCCCAGCACGACCCGTTTCCTGCAGAAGATTCTCGGGCGACTTGGGAAGGTTGTAGTGAATGACCGCACGGATGTCGGCTTTGTCGACTCCCATCCCGAAGGCAATCGTGGCCACCATGATGCGGCTCCCCCCGGTCATGAAAGAATCCTGGGCATCCGCCCGCTGCTCGGCCGGCAGCCCGGCATGATACGCCCGCGCCGGCAACCCCGACCGCTGCAGAAACGTGGCGACTTCCTCCGCCGTCTCCTGCCGCGTCACATAGACAATGGCAGGCAGACGCCCCGGCTCGCCGAGCACACGCAGCAATTCCGCCTTCCGCCCGGCCGCAGATACCGGAGTCACATGAAAGTGCAGATTCGCCCGGTGAAAGCTCGTCTGAATCCAGTGCTCCGGAGCAATCGCAAAGGCCGTGCAGATATCGCGAGCCACCTCGGGCGTGGCCGTCGCCGTAAGGCAGAGCACCGGACAGATGCCCAATTCCCGCGCCGTGCCCGCCAGCCTCAGATAATCCGGCCGGAAATTGTGTCCCCATTGCGAAATGCAGTGAGCTTCATCAACCGCCAGCATGGCAATGCGCAGCGACGCCAGCATTTCCATGAACCGTTCCGACGCAAAACGCTCCGGTGCCACATACAGAAGCCTCAGCCCACCCTCTGCCATCCGCTGCTCAACCCGCGCCACCTCGGCAGGCGTCAGACTCGAATCAAGTCGCGCCGCTCCAATGCCACGCGCCACCAGCGCTTCGACCTGGTCCTTCATGAGCGCAATGAGCGGCGAAACCACAACGGTCAGGCCGTCGCGCAGCAGGGCAGGGAGCTGATAGCAAAGTGACTTGCCGGCTCCAGTCGGAAACAGCGCCAGCGTGCTGTGCCCAGCCAGCAGCAACCGCACCACCGCTTCCTGCCGTCCCCGGAACGAGGCATGGCCAAAGTATTGTCGCAGGGCGTCTTCCGGATTCATGAAGCAACCCCGACCCTGCCGCGCTCTCCGGCCGTTGCAAGACGCACCATGGCAGCTACGTCGTCAGCGTGATGACACGCATTCTGATCGCATTGCTCGCCGCCAGTCCAGTCATGGCCATCGAGGCCGTGACCATGGAAGCCTTGACCGGCGGCCGTCCATGGAAGCTCGCATGGCTTGCCGGAAACGGTGATCAGCTCATGACCCTCGACCCCGCCGGCCAACCAAGGGAATTATTGAGCGGCCGCGGCCGCCTCGCCAAACCTCTCATCTCCGCAGACGGTTCGTCCGTCATCGTCACCCGCCTCGCCGACAAGGAGCAGACCGATGGCAATCCCGAGGACCCCGAAATTCTCTCGATCCCATGGACCGGAGGAACCGCCCGCAGCCTCGGCAGCGGCATGGCCATCGCCATCTGGCCCGGTTCCACCCCGGATTCCCCGTTCGTCTACGCTTTCGCCGCTGTCCGCGCGTCCCAGCGGGGCAGCCTCACCGGCGAAACCATCGTGCGCTTCCACCCCGCCAAACCCGAAGAACGCGAAATCATCTGGTCGGAACGCTCAGCCTCTCCTGACAATTTTCAGCTGTCCCGCGACGGCAGCCGCGCCTGCGGATTGTTTCCATGGCCACAAGCCGGACTGGCGGACCTGAACTCACAGACATGGACGGGCGTTGGCCACGGCGCATGGCCAACGCTCGCCCCCGACAACAGCTATGCCCTGCTCCTTCTCGACGGATCACGCAAACAACTGCGCTGCTACGTCCCGCAGGTCGATCCCGGCTGGAAACTCAATCTCGCTGAAATGCCGACTCTCTCCGGCGGCGGCATCAATCACCTGCGCTGGTCGAACGACGCCACCATCATCACCTTCACCGGCCCATGGGACGACGAAGGCAAGGGCGACGCCCGCATCCAGGCCGTCCGCCTCCGCCCGGATCTGAAATCGCTCGAGGCCGTCCACGTGGCCGCCATCACAGCCGGAAATCCAGATTCGCCCGACCTCTGGATAAGCGGAACAGCCACGTCACTCACGTCGCTCCCGCAGGCCCCGCAGCCGGAAGAGAAACCGGCAACACCCGCAGCCGCATGGCCGGAACACCGCGATGGCCTGACCTTTGCATGGGAACGCCGCGGCAGCCCGCACGATCCCGCTCTCAAGAGCATGGCTTTCTACGGCCCCGGCGGTGTCGTCAACGTCTCCGCAGGCCTTGCGGAATTTCCTGCCGCAGCCACGGCCCCGGTCTTCGAGGCAGTCCGGAAATCAGGATCGTGGTCACTCGAATGCCTCGTCACGGAACGACGGTCCATTCCCCCGCTCAGTGTCCGTCTCCTCTCGCTCCGCAATGAAGACGGCAGCGACGCCGCCGCCCTCTACCGGGTCGATGGCAAACTCGTCCTCCGTACCCTCACCGGCGGCCGCAACGGGTCGCCCGCCACCCAGGAACGCTTCATCCTCACTTCCATGTTCATCGAGGACGACCGCCCGTTCTCCCTCGTCATCACCAGCCGGAACAAACGCCTCGCCTGCTACGTCGATGGCCAGCTCATGCGCGAATTCACCACGGACGCGGCCGGCTGCGATGCATGGAAGGCCGGTCGCTTCCACCTCGGCGACGACCAACCCTACGGCAGTCCATGGACCGGCAGCATGGAACGCGTCGCCTTCTATTCCCGCGAACTCGGCAAGGAGGAAGTCGAGGAAGCATGGCAGCAGACCTCC
Organism: uncultured Akkermansia sp.; assembly: GCA_964605435.1. Lineage (GTDB taxonomy): Bacteria > Verrucomicrobiota > Verrucomicrobiia > Verrucomicrobiales > V1-33 > V1-33. The sequence continues at coordinate 11,611 of CAZSDE010000036.1, read as the reverse complement.
GCCCAGCTCGCCAGCCGCACCCGCCCAACCCGCAACCTCGTGAAGGCAAAACTCCTCGAATGGCCAGACCTCCCGGACGCGGCCCAGCTCGCGGCCGCACCCGCATGGCTCCAGGCCACCGTCTGGGAAGTCGAACAGGTCTACACGGGTGCCATGACCGACAAACGCATCACCCGACTCCACTGGGCCGTGCTCGACGGAAAACCGGTCCCGCGGCCAGACATCAAGGTCGGCCAAAGCATGGAATTCTCACTCGAACCAGCCTCGGACCACCCGGAGACCGGGGAGGCGCGCTTGCATAATGCAGTCTCGCCCGGAGACTTGCCAGTGTGGATCGATGCCACCGTGCCCGGTCGCCACAAACCCCCGTTTCCAGCCCCCTGATCTCCCGCCGCCATGACCCGCCCGCTCTTCATTGCTTCACTGCTCGCCTGCGCTCTGCCCCGTCCCGCAAAGGCAGATGCCTTCCCCGCACAATGCGCTGCCCTCGCCGGGAAATCGGACGATTTCGCTCTGAAGGGCGCGGAAAGTCCGTGGCTTTTCCTCACTGCGGAATTGGCGCATCTCGGGAAGGACGAGTTCTGGAAGTCCCCGGTCCCGGCCGTCAATTCCATGGCCACTTTCCAGAAGCAGCTCGCGGAGAAAGGGGTTCATCTCCTCGTCGTGCCCGTCCCCGCCAAGGCCGCCATCTACCCGGAAAAACTGATGGCCGGTGCCAGTGAGATCCGTCCCCTCGCTCCGTTCCTCACACAACTCAAGGAGGCCGGTCTGAAGACGGTCGACCTCGACGCCGCCTTCCGCACCGCCAAGCCGCAATCGAAGGACCCTCTCTACTGCGCGACCGATGCCCACTGGTCCCCGGCCGGCATCGCCATGGCCGCCGACGAAATCACCAATGCCATCAAGTCCGACCCCGCCCTCGCCCCTCTGCTCATGGGCAAAGGACCGGCCGAAACCACCGGCCAGCTCAAGATCAAAGGCGACCTCACCGCCGCGGCATCGCTCAAGTCAACCCCAGCCGAATCCCTGCCCGCAACGTGGCCGCTGGGCACCGCCGGAAAGGGATCGAAGCCAGACCCTGCTGCTCCCATCCTGCTGCTCGGCGACAGCCATACCATGGTCTTCACAGATGGCGAAGACCTCGGCATGCACTGCGAAGGAGCCGGCCTCCGCGAACACCTCGAAGCCCGCTTCGGCGTAAGCCTCGCCCAGATTTCCAACCAGAACTCCGGCGGCGATGGCGCACGGCGCCTCCTGCGCCAACGCGAACTCTCCAACCCGGACTACTGGAAGGACCGCAAACTCGTCATCTGGGTCTTCTCGGAACGCGAGTTCACCGCCGGCAAATGGCGCTGACCAACGGCCCTCCTCCGCTCATGCGTCGCGCCCCACGGCTTGCCTTCCCCGGCCACCGTGAGTCGGTGCTTCCATGAAATGCCTGACGCTCCTGCTCTTCGCAGCCACCACCCGGCTGCTGCACGCCGCCGACCAGCCCAACGTCATCATCATCTACGCCGATGACCTCGGCTGGGGCGACCTCGGCTGCTACGGCGCACCAGCCGTGCGTACGCCACACCTCGACCGCATGGCCGCCGAAGGCATGCGCTTCACCGACTTCTACTCCGCTGCCGAAGTCTGCACACCCAGCCGCGCTGCCCTCCTCACCGCCCGCTACCCCGTCCGCAGCGGCATGTGCCACGCTCAGTTCCGCGTCCTGCGCGCCAATGCCCGCGGCGGCCTGCCAAGGGAGGAAATCACCCTGGCCGAACTCCTGCGCGGCTCGGGCTACGCCACCGCCATGATCGGTAAATGGCACCTCGGCCACCGGCCGGAACACCTGCCCACCCAGCACGGATTCGACGAATACTTTGGCCTGCCTTTCTCCAATGACATGATGCCGTCCCCCGATGCTCCCAAGGGACGCGACAAGTTCTTCACGGAACAGAACGAATACTGGAAGACTCCCCTCATCCGCGGCACCTCCACCGTGGAGGAACATCCCGATCAGCGCCAGCTCACCCGACGCTACACAGAGGAAGCCCAGCAGTTCATCCGCACCAGAAAGGACCGTCCCTTCCTGCTCTACCTCGCCCACACCTTCCCCCACGTCCCCCTCTTTGCCTCGGAACCCTTCCGCGGAAAAAGCCCAGCCGGCCTCTACGGCGATGTCGTCGAGGAACTCGACTGGAGCGTCGGTCAGATTCTCGCCACCGTCAGAACGGAAGGACTGGAACGCCGCACCTTCGTCTTCTTCAGCAGCGACAACGGACCATGGAAGGTCTTCCGCTCGCACGGCGGCAGCGCCGGACCCCTCCACGAAGGCAAAGGCTCCACATGGGAAGGCGGCATGCGCGTCCCCGGCATCGCATGGTGGCCCAGCCGCATCCCCGCCGGCTCCATCCAGCGCGAACCCGCTTCGACCATGGACATCCTGCCCACCTGCGCCAAACTGGCGGGCTCCCCTCTCCCAGACGCCCCCATCGACGGCCGCGATCTAGCCCCTCTCCTCTTCGGCAACGGCACCAGACCCGCCGAGGTCTTTCTCTATTACCGCGGCCCAGACCTCTATGCGGCCCGACTCGGCCCATGGAAGGCCCACTTCATCACCCGCAGCAGTTACGGTCAGGATCCTCCTGTGCCCCACGAGCCACCACTCCTCTTCCACCTCGGCGAAGACCCCGGCGAACAATGGAACCTCGCCACCGAAAAACCAGATGTCCTCCGCCAGATCCGCACAGCCGTCGACGCAAAACTCAGCGGAATAGTCCCAGCTCCCACGCAGCTCGCGGAAACTGAATGATATCCGCCACCCGCAAGTAAGGCCTTGCTAGTCGGCTAACTGCTGCGCTAGCCTCGTGCCATGCGTGGTCTCATCCTCTCACTGACTCTGTGCGGCGGTGCCTGTGCGCTGGCCGACTGGCCCCAGTTCCGCGGACCTGATGGTGCCGGCATCTCCACAGCTCCTCTCGTTGATTCATGGAGCGATACCACCAATGTCCTCTGGAAGAAAGAACTGCCAGGCAGCGGCTCCTCCAGCCCAGTGATCGCCTCCGGACGGATCTTCCTCACCACGGCCAACGGTGATGCCGATGGCCCGGACCGCCACGTGCTCTGCTTCGACGCCGCCACCGGCACCCTCCTCTGGGACCGTCCCGTGAAATCCGTACTCCCGGAACAGAAGAAAATCCGCGAAGACCACGGCTACGCTTCCGCCACCCCAGTGGCCACCTCAAAACGCCTCTTCGTCTTCTTCGGAAAATCAGGCGTCTTCTGCTTCGATCACGGAGGACGCGAAATCTGGAATACCAAAGTCGGAGCCGGACTCCATGGCTGGGGATCCGCCGCATCCCTTTCTCTTCACGGATCCGCCGTCTACGTGAACGCCAGTGTCGAAAGCGAATCACTCGTCGCCCTCGATCAGGAATCATGGCACGCCCCAGTCATCACCACCGGTCCCTCCGGTCCCGAAGTCATCATGGCCATGGCCGGTGAAGTGAAATCCTTTTCCGCAGACGCCGGCACCCCACTCTGGCAATGCAAATCAGGCATCGGTTGGTACATGTGCCCACAGCCACTCGTCAAAGATGGCACCGTCTACGCCGTCGGCGGCCGCAGCGGCACCGGCGGCCTCGCCATCAAACTCGGCGGCTCAGGCAACGTAACCGAATCCCATCGGCTCTGGACTCTCCGCAAAGGCACCAACGTCCCCAGCCCCATCATCCACGGCGACCACCTCTACTTCGCTCACGAAAACCTCGGGATCGCTCACTGCGTCGACCTCAAAACCGGCGATTTCGTCTACTCCGAAAAAATGGAGCCAGACCCCGGCCAGATCTATGCCTCTCCCATCCTCGCCGATGGCAAAATCTATTACCTCGGCCGTGGCGGACAAACCGTCGTCATCAAGGCAGCCCCGGAATTCAAAGTCCTCTCCAGCGCAAAACTCGAAAACGGCCGCGGCAGCTTCAACGCCACCCCCGCCATCGACGGAAACCGCCTCATCATCCGATCCGGCAAGTTCCTCTACTGCATCGGCCAGAAATAACTCCGGGAATCGGCACTCCCCGACCCGCCAAGCCCATCCAGACTCCACCCTGCTGCAGGAAAGTCTGCCTTACTGCCGACGGCCCACCACCTCGCAGAAAAGGTCTGTCCAACCGTCAGGATCCCTCGTTTTCGTCGCGGGTGGAAACCTCCGGCAAAAGGTCTGTCCAACTGTCGGTTTGTTCAAAAGATGAGCGCGGAGACAGAAGGTCTGTCCATCTGTCGGCGGCCCCCACCTCACAGTTCCTGCCAAAAGGTCTGTCCAACTGTCGGTTTCAGAAGGTCTGTCCAACTGTCGGTTTGTTCAAAAGAAGAGGGCGCGCCCCCCGTTGATGGGAGGCGCGCCCCTTGAATTTACCGGTGTCGGCTGGTTGCTGGCTTAGCGGACGCGCCAGAAGCGGCGCCCGCTGGCCGAACTGAGCGGCACGCGGTACGGACTGGTGGCTCCGGGGACGTCTGTCCAGCCATCAAGGCCTGCGGCCGATCCCGTGGTCGTCTGCAGAATGCCCTGGAAGGTAACGACGATGTCGCTGCCTTCGACGGCGATGGACAGCCCGGGGAGGCTCTCCGGCGTGGTCGACAGGGCGATTTCGTCGACTTCCTGAATGGCATTGAGGCCACCCGTCCGGGCACCCCAGCCGAAGGTTGCACCCGCGAGGGGGGTGAAGCCTGGGATCAGAGCCTTCCAGTAGGCAATGGTGTTGCCCACGACCACATCGAGCGTGCCTTCCGGATTCACGCGGATGAACACGTCGGTGTACTGCGAACCGGTTTCGAGGACGCTGCGGGGGACGCGGATGTTCCCCATGGAAACGCCAGCCCAGCGGGCCTCGATGGCCGGAGCCTCGCCCGTTGCGTTGTCCGGGTTTCCGTCTTCGTTGTCGTAGATGTCGAAGGAAACGACGAGACCGCCGCCGGATCCATCCTCGCCGAATGGCTGATCGATCGCTTCCGGGGACCACACGAAGCTCGCTCCGTCGGCCGGAGGGTTCGTGCCGTCACCGATCCGCAGGCGGAAACGGGTTGCGAAGCCGAGCACGCGGACGCCCGAGTTCTGATCGGCGAGCGTGAAGCTGCCCGTCAGTCCGTTGGCAGCCGGGGTCAGTTGCACCATGCCGGTGTCGGCCACGCCACCCGTCGGGAAGACCACTGCCGATCCCAGCAACGCACCCCCAGCCGGAATCTGTCCGTCATTGAAGTCAATGATCCGGTTCCATGCGGTCGGATAGTCGGGCTCGATCACGGTGACCACGGCTTCGCTGGAGGTGAGCGTATTGCTCGGGGCCGTGCAGACGCAGCGGTAGGTCGTGCCGGACATGGCTGCGGTCAGCAGCGGGGTCGTGTAGCTGGAAGCGGTGGCTCCTGGAATGTTGCTGAAGGTTCCGGCTCCTGGAGCACGCGACTGCCATTGGAATGTCGTGCGGCCCGGGTCATTGACACCGACGGTCAGCGTGGTGGTCAGTCCGGCGCGCAGACGGACCGACTGCGGCTGCTGGGTGATGGCGATGGGGCCGGTGTACGGCTTGGTGCTGATGGCGATGTCGTCGTAGCGGTGTTCCTCATTGAGGCCGCCGGTGCGGGCAGCGACGGCAAATCGCCCATTGGCAAGGCCCTGGAAGCCCGGCAGCACGAGATCGCGGATGATCACGGTGCCATCATGCACCACGGTCAGCGTTGCTCCTGTACCGGAAACATCCTGGCGGAGCCGGATCACGGTTTCTTCAAAGACCCCGAAGTCCGACTGCAGCAGGGCCAGCGGAACCGGCACCTTGATGAGTTGCGTGCCGCGCCAGTTGACGAGTACGCCGACGCCGCTGCCGCCATAGGTGATGAAGCCGACGCGCAGGTCATCGCCAATCCCGCTTTCGAGTCCACCGTAGGCCTGGACGGGATTGATGTTGTCGCTCCAGCTGAAGGACCATCCGTCGGCCGGATTGCCACCGACGATCTGCGTGTTGAGGGCGGCCGTGAATTCTCCGATGGCCACGCCGGGCTTGAAGTCGTCGATCACGAGCGTGCCGAACTGGCTGTTCACGGCTTCGGTCAGGCGGATGCTGCCGGAATTGCCGGTGCCACCGTCCGGAAGAATGATGGCATTGCCGCTGAGGGTCTGCACCGCAGCCGGGAATGCTCCCGTGTTGGTCACGGTGAATCCATCATTGAAGGTGTCGTTGATATCCGGGGCCGCAGGGCGGGCCACATCGAGGACGGTGAGGGTGGCGGCATTCGAGAAGACACTGCTCGGGCTGGTCGTGCGGTACACCCGGCAGCGGTACTGCGAGGAATTGTCCGCAGCCACCAGCAGCGGCGTGGTGTAAGTGGCCGAGGTCGCGCCAGGAATGTCGCTGAAATCGGCAGCGCCCGCACCCTTCCATTGCCATTGATAGAGCGCATTGGTCGGATCGTTCGAAGTCACGGCAAACGTGGCGGTCCGGTTCACCACCGCGAGGGTGTCCTGCGGCTGGGCAATCACCGCAATCGGTCCGGCATAAAGCGTGGAACGGATTTCCACTTCGTCGATGGCATGGCGCTGATTGAGGCCGCCGGTCCGCGCGGAGAAGCCGTAACGGGCCTGCGAAAAGGCTGTCCAGTTGGGCACCTGCAGTTGGTACACGAGGACGATGCCATTGAACATGACATCGATTTTGCCCGTGCTCGAGAGGCGCAGGAAGACGTCCTGGAATTCGCCCTGCGTATTCAGGAACTCGAGCGGCACAGCGATGCCTCCGACCCGGTTGCGCAGCCAGAACACATCGATGGCGGGCGCTTCACCCACTCCATTGAAGGGATTGCCATCCGTGCTGTCATACACATCAAAGGTCACCGAAAGCCCATTGCCCACCGGTTCTTCAGCCACCGGGAAGCCCGCATCCGGAAGGTCCGGAGCCCAGTGGAATCCAAAGCCGTCAGCCGGTGGCACCGTGCCATTCGACATGTTGAGCTTGAAGAAGACTTCGATGCTCTCCACGGGCTGCCCGCCATTCAGATCGTTCACGGTCCACGTGCCTGCGACGCCATTGACCGCATCGGTCAGATTCATGCAGCCCGTTCCCGCGAAGCCATCGCTGGGCAGCGCCAGGGCACTGCCGAACGCTCCGGATCCTGCCGGAACCACGCCTTCGTTGAAATTGAAGGCCGCCGTCGGTGCCCCGCGGTCGAGACTCACCACTTCCACGGTCGCCGGATTGGAAACGATAATGCCTTCCGGACTGCTCAGGGTCACCCGGTACTGCGTGCCGGATTCCGCCACCGTGAGGTTCGGCGTCACATAGGCCGGAGCGGGATCGCCCACGGGCGCAAAGGTGGCGTCGGCGGGGCGCTTGCGTTCCCATTGGTAGACGATGCCCGCGGCTCCGTTGTCGAGCACATTGAAGCGCGCCGGATACCCGGCCGCCACCCGCAGAGAAATCGGCTGGCGCGTAATGAAGGGAGCGAGCGCTCCCGTGGTCGTGGTGATCTCGATGTCGTCGACGAACTGATTCGTGTTGAGCCCGCCGGTGCGCGCTCCCCAGCCATAGCGCGCTCCGGAGATCGGCTGATAGCCAATCGGCAGCGCGGTGTGAATCGCCGTCCCGTTGTAGGAAAGGTCGAGCGTCCCAGTGTTGTTGATGCGCACGAGCACGTCCGCAAAGGTGTTCGTCACCAGGGAAGCGAGCGTCACCCGCGTGCGCGCAACCAGCGCGTTGTTCCAGTAGACATTGAAGGCCGGGGCCTCCCCGCCGTCGTTGTTCGGATTCCCATCGGTGTTGTCGTAGATATCAAAGCCAATCCGCAGTCCGGAACCGGATCCCGCTTCGCCAAAGGATGTCCCAATGTCGTTGCCGACACAGAAACTGCAGCCGTCAGCCGGCACCGCCGACCCTCCGCCAATGCGCAGCTTGAAGCGCGCCGTGAAGCCATTCACCGGATTCCCGCCGTCAAGGTCGTCCAGCAGGAAAGTGCCCCGCAGGCCATTCGCGTTCTTCGTGAGCTTGAGGCAGCCTGAATTGCTCACGCCGCCATTCAGTTCGATCACACCGGAAGACGTGCCATTGCCGAATAGCTGCGTTCCCGCAGGCAAGGCTCCATCATCGAAATTGGCGGAGAAGCCTCCGCCGAGCGCAGGCCCGGCGCCTGCCGCGACCGCTGCCGCGGTCAATACTGCCCTGATTCGGTTCGTCATGGGATTTTGATTTGGTTTTTGGGGGGAAGGGGAACCAAAACGGTTCCCCGCTCGGGAAAAAATAAATTCTCTGCCGAACCCGTAATCTTGCCAGATTGCCTGGGCGCATGGCAAGCTACGGACATGCGGAAATGCGGAAAATCATTGGATAACAACGGAATCCGCGGGATCACCGTTTCCAGCGGCGGCACTCCCGGGCCCCTGTTCCCGCCTTTCCGCAACCGATTCCGCAGATCCTGGCCAATGCACTGCGCTTCCTGGCGCCGTGAAACGGCACCGCCCCGCTTCCCGTTTGCATGACTGCCGGGCCAACCGATACACCTCCCGGAAAATCAACCCTATGGACCTGACCAAAACAGCATACGGCACATGGAGCGGAGGCCGCTTCATGCACTTCGGCGAGCAACTCGACGACCGGCGCTTCGCGGACGTCATCCGCCTCGCCTACCAGCAGGGCATCCGCACTTTCGTCACCGCCGACGTCTACGGCGTAGGCCGCGCGGACGAAATGCTCGGCGAAGCCCTCTCCGGCATCGACCGCTCGACTTACTGCCTCGTGGGCACGGTGGGACACGATATCTACAATGGCATCCGCGATGGATCGAAGGGCTACCCCCGCTTCACGGAACCCTCGCTGCGCGGACCCGAAGGCTATGCCGACTACCTCCGCATGGCCACGGAAAAGTCCCTCGAACGCTGCCGCACGGACCATTTCGACCTCGTCATGCTGCACAATCCCGACGAACGTGGCTACACCCACGACGCCGTCTGGAAAGGCATGGCCGCGCTCAAGGATGCCGGCCTCACGAAAATGCTCGGCGTCGCCCCCGGCCCAGCCAACGGCTTCGCCTACGACCTGATCCACTGCTTCGAACGCCACTGCGAGCTGATCGACTGGGCCATGCTCATCCTCAATCCCCTCGAACCATGGCCAGGTGGCCTCGTCCTCCCCGCCGCCGAGGAATATGGCGTGAAGGTGCTCGCCCGGGTCGTCGATTACGGCGGTCTCTTCCACGGCGATGTCCGCCCAGGCCACGTCTTCCGCCCCGGCGACCACCGCACCTACCGCCCCGCAGGCTGGGTCGAAGAAGGATGCGCCAGAATCGATCAGATGCGCCCCATCGCGGAAAAATACGGGCTTTCCACACTCCAGCTCGCCAGCCTCTGGAACCTCGCCCAGCCAGCCGTCGCCAGCCTCGTCCCCACTTTCATCCAGGAAGCCGGCGAAAACGCCCGCCCCATCGAGGACAAAATCCGGGACTTCGCCGCCCTCCCCGACTCCGCGCCATTCACCGCGGAGGAAATCGAAACCATCCGACGCATCGGCGACAACACGGGCTGCATGGCACTCAAGGGAGCCAGCCGACGCCACGAAACGAGCGAACGCCCGGACGAATGGGCCATGCGCCCGGAACTCGAGGCCATCGGAGCCAAATGGGGCCTCGCCTCGATTCCCTGAAGCGCATCTATTCCCGCAGACCCACCGTCCCACCTCCCGCGGTCCCGGCCACCCCGCCGTGCCCCAGACGGTGAATCGTGCTTGCACGGGCGGGCTCCGCATTCAGTAATAGCGGACATGAATGGCCTGACGCCCCTGCGACTTACAAGGCTCTCCGCCTGATTCCCGTCTGCTCCGCTCACCGGACGGACGGATTCGGTCGGAGAGCGCCGTCATTTCGTGGTCCCTCCGCAGGCGCACTCCCGGACCACAGCCGCGCTGGCATCCCGCGGCGGAGTCTCTGCCTGAAGCCCCGGTGCCATTCCCGAATCCTTTCCACGTCCATGCTTTCCCAGCCCTCCCAGAAGTACCGCCCGTTCCCGCCCATCGACCTGCCGGACCGCCAATGGCCGTCCCGCACGCTCAGCCAGCCTCCCATCTGGTGCAGCGTCGATCTCCGCGACGGGAATCAGGCCCTCGCCGTTCCCATGAACGTTTCTCAGAAGCTCGAATTGTTCGACGCCCTCGTGCAGTGCGGCTTCAAGGAAATCGAAGTCGGCTTCCCCTCGGCCTCGAATACGGAATTCGCCTTCAACCGCACCCTCATCGAGAAGAATCACATCCCCGACGACGTCACCATCCAGGTCCTCGTCCAGGCCCGCGAGGACCTCATCGAGAAAACCGTGGAATCCCTCATGGGGGCCCGCAAGGTCATCATCCACCTCTACAATTCCACCTCGCCCGCCCAGCGCCGCGTCGTCTTCGGAAAAACCAAAACGGAAATCCGCGACATGGCCATCCGCGGAGCCGAAATGATCCGCGCACGCCTCGACCGCATGACCGGCACGGACGTCCGGCTCCAGTATTCCCCGGAAAGCTTCAGCGCCACCGAACCGGAATTCGCCCGCGAAATCTCGGAAGCGGTCATGTCCGTCTGGGAACCGACCCCGGCCCGGCCCATGATCCTCAACCTCCCGGATACCGTCGAAGTCGCCATGCCCAATGTCTATGCGGACCAGATCGAATGGATCTGCCGGAACATCCGCAGCCGCGACAGCCTCATCGTCAGCCTGCATACCCACAATGACCGCGGCACCGGCGTGGCCGCCACGGAACTCGGCCTGCTCGCCGGAGCCGACCGCGTGGAAGGCACTCTCTTCGGTAACGGAGAACGCACTGGAAACCTCGACATCGTCACGGTCGCCCTCAACCTCTACATGCACGGCATCCACCCGGGCCTCGACTTCGCGGACCTCAACCGACTCCGCCAGGTCTACGAACGCTGCACGGGCATGACCGTGCCCCCGCGCCATCCCTACGCCGGCGAACTCGTCTTCACCGCCTTCAGCGGTTCCCACCAGGACGCCATCAAGAAGGGCCTCGCCGAATGGGAACAGCACCACGGCCAGCAGCACTGGGACGTTCCCTACCTCACCATCGACCCGGGCGACATCGGCCGCGAATACCGCGAAGTCATCCGCGTCAATAGCCAGAGCGGCAA
>CAZSDE010000036.1:0-456 GCA_964605435.1 uncultured Akkermansia sp. | reverse complement strand
AAGCGAATTCGGCATCGATCTCCCCAAGGACATGCAGCGCGAATTCGGCCCGCTCGCCAACGATGCGGTCGATGCCCTCGGCCGCGAAGTCAGTGGCTCGGAACTCCGCGCCATGTTCTGGAAGGAATACGTGGAACGCACCACTCCATGGTCGCTCGTCCATTTCCATGCCGACGGGGTCGATGGCGTCTTCCGCTGCCGCGCCAGCCTCCGCCACCACGGTCAGGACCTGTCGGTAACCGGTGAAGGCAATGGCCCCATCGCTGCCTTCGTGGCCGCCCTCGCCGACGGCGGAGCACCCCCGTTCACCATCAGCGCCTACCGCGAACACGACCTCGGATCCGGAAGCGACGCCAGCGCCATCGCCTACATCCAGATCCGCCTGCCGGACGGGCTCACCCGCTGGGGAGCCGCCGTCGATACCAATATCGAACTCGCCAGCATGAAGGCCGTCCT
>CAZSDE010000035.1:7661-14521 GCA_964605435.1 uncultured Akkermansia sp. | reverse complement strand
GCCAAGCACCGAGACGCGGGCCGACTTGTTGACCGTGAGCGGCGGGGCGGCACCATCGAGCGAAGGCCATTGCGGCGGCTCCGGCGGCTGGGGCGACCTGACAATCTCCGGAAATTCCCGCCTCGCCGGGGAGGCTGCCACCGGGGCCGGCTGAGGCGCTGGTTCCGGGGCCCGGCCGCAGCCGACCACTGCGGAGAACAGGCCGATGGCAGTGAATGCCGAGAGAAACCGGGAGATCCGCTGCATGACAGGAGGTCCGGACGTCAGTTGAAGCGCATGACCTTTGACAGGAAACGGCGCGTGGCCTCGCCCTGCGGGGAAGCGAAAAGCGGAGCCGCAGGACCGTGTTCCGCGACCTTGCCTGACGCGATGAAGGCAACATGATCCGCGACAGCCCGGGCGAATCCCATCTCGTGTGTGCTCAGGATGATGTCCTGACCACCGGCAGCGAGTTCGCCGATCAGTTCAAGGACTTCCGCGGTCATTTCCGGATCCAGCGCCGAGGTGGGTTCATCAAGGATGAGGATTTCCGGGCCGGCGGCGATGGCGCGGGCGAGCCCCACCCGCTGCTGCTGGCCCCCTGAGAGCTGGGCCGGAAGCTTGTGGGCGTGATCGGCCAAGCCAAACCGATCGAGGCATTGGTCAGCTGTGGCGGCGGCCTCCGAGGGGCTGCGGCCATGAACCTTCTCGAGCGGCAGCGTGATGTTGCGGTGCGCAGTCAGGTGCGGGAACAGGTTGAACTGCTGGAAGAGAAAGCCATTGCGCCGCCGCCATGCCAGCAGCTTCCCAGGATCGCCATCGATCCGTTCGCCATTGATCTCCAGCTGTCCGGCGTCGGGTTGCTCAAGGCCGCCCAGAGCCCTCAGCAGGGTGCTCTTGCCGCCCCCGCTCGGTCCAATCAGGGCGAGCACGCGGACACCGCTCACATCAAGCGAAAGAGCGTCGAGAGCCGCAAGGCTTCCGTAGCGCCGGGTCAGCTGGTCCGCGTGAATCTTCATGGCTACATCTGATAGCGGAAGCGCTGCTCCATGGCATGCGCAAAGGCCGCCAGCGGGAGCGTGAGCAGCAGGTAGCCGGCCGCGAGCGGCAGAAACGCCTCAATCCCGCCATAAGTCGCCGAATTGAACGACCTCGCCTGCATCGTGAATTCCTGGACACCGATCACACTGAGCAGAGACGAATCCTTCACGAGCGAGACGAATTGTCCGGCGAGGGCAGGCAGCACACGCCGGAGCGCCTGCGGCAGAATCACATAACGGAGGATCTGCGGCCGGCTGAAACCGACGGCACGCGCACTGTCGATCTGTCCCTGCGGAATGCTCTCGAGGCCGCCCCTGAGGATTTCGCTGAGGTAGGCCCCGGTGAAGATGGAAAGCAGCGCCATCCCCGTGAAGATCTTGCCGCCGATCCCGATGCGGTCGAGCAGACCCGCCACATGGCTCTGCGCAAAGATCACATAGTAGCCAATGAGCACGAGCGTGAGCAGGGGCATCCCACGCACCAGTTCCACAAAGGCCCGGCTGAACCAGCGGAGCGAACGGTACGCGGAACGCTGCCCCGCCACGAGAAGGCCGCCGACGAGACACGAGCCGATCAGGGCACCCGCGGAAAGCTGCAGCGTCACCAGCCAGCCCCGCCAGAGGGAAACCCGGAAATCCCATGCCCGGGACCAGCCCCATGCCGTGTCAAGGTTCGCAAAGACCCACCAGAAAACCGCACAGACAGCCCCGGTCAGCGCCAGCCCGAGGGCGAGGTCGGTAATGCCGGAAGGCGCATGGCGGTCGCGGGCCATCGGAATTGCGAAGGGCTGGACTCAGCGGAAGTATTTCTTCGCATCCACGCGGCCCTCCGGGGCCTTGGGAGCCGGGGGGTCGCCCTTCCCGGGAGAAGCCGGTGCGGCCCCCGCATCCTTCGCTTCCTCCCTGGCTGCGGCATCCTTCACGATGCGGATCTGGGAGGGATCGCGCAGCTTGATTTCAAGCTGCCCCTTGGTCTTCCCGTCCTTGCCCTTGTATTCGAAAATGTCGCCGGTGACTTCGATGGTCTTGTCCTTGTAGAGTTTGGCAGGACTGCCCCCTTCAAAGCGGCTGTAGCTTTCCTTCCAGCAGACCACGGTGAATTTCCCGCCTTCAAGGGTCAGGAAGGTAATGCCCTTGGTGGATTCATGAGCATTGGATACCCGACCGGAGACAATGGCCTTCTGACCGATGAGCTTGCGCACGTCTGCTTCGCGGATGGCTTCCACTTTCGGAAGCGGTGCGGCCTCGGCGGCGGCCTGCGCCTCCCCGGCCTTGCCCGGAGCTTCCTCTTGGGCGGAAGCGTGCGGAGACAGGCAGAACGCAAAGGCTGCGCAGGCGAGGGCAGGGACGGGAAACAGACGGATCATAGCTCCCCATCTGTCACCGCAGTGACCCGCGCGCGCAATGACCTTTTGCCTGCGGGGATGCCTCAGAAGTCAATCCCCAGCCTCGTGCCAAGGGCGACCCCATGCCCCACCCGCGGCAGTGCCGAATCAATGTACTGCGCATCGAGCGTCAGCCTCATCCATGGGGTGAAGGCAATGCTGTAGAATGCTTCGCCACCGGTTTCGCTGCCGAGCGGAAGCTGGCCGAGCAGTCCCTTGTCCGACAGTTCCTGATGGTAGACGCCGAGTCCCCAGCGGTCGCGGCTGCGGCCCGGCAGAAGCCCGGTCCCCCCGAGGCCCGCTGCCAAATGAAAACTGACAGGGCTGGGGCTGGCATCCGAAAATCCGAGACGCCCGAAGACTCCCCAGCCTCGCTCGGCCGTTCCGTTCACGAACTGGAAGCCATTCCAGAAGACGGCCCACGCATCGGCCTCGGTGAGGGCCTCCCCTTCCTCGAGGAATTCGGTGAGGACAATGCGCGGATCACCGGTCACGGCGCGGCGTTCCTGACCGATGCTGTAGGTGGCACTGAGGCCCATGCCGCCGGGGCGCTCCCCGAACAATTCATATTCCCAGTCCAGTTCGGCAAGGAACGTCGTGCCTTCGTATTCCTCGAAAGGATTGCTTCCCGCGGTTTCCTTCGTCCCCATGGCCAGCACGGTGGCGCGGAATTCATCGGATGGCTTCCAGAGAAAGCCGCCGCCCAGCGCCGTCTGGGGCAACTGCCCGATGATCACCGGCGACATGATGATTCCGGTATTGAGGAAGTGGCTGTTCGACTGGAGCGACCCTGCGAGCGGATTGGCGTCGCCGCTGGCTGTATTCAGCAGACCTGCGGTGAGGGCGAATTCCGGATGCACGAACTGGGTGAAACTGACCTCCGAAAGCGCCCACGCATTTTCCCCGAGTTCTCCCTCGTTGAGCGGCAGCAGGGCATCGGCATTGACCGGTGAAATCGTCCCGGCGCGGCGGTTGACCGACTGTCCTTCGCGGCCTTCCAGCCGGACACTCCAGAAGCCTCCCTTCCAGAGGTCGGCCTTCTCCGTGTCGAGCCTCGCCACGAGATTGCCGGAAAGCAGATGCGCCGTGTCATGACCAGCCTGCGCACGTCCGCCCGAGCTGATGCCCTGGAAGGTGTAGACGACATTGCGTTCGAACGTGAAACCATGCTCCGCCCAGGTGTCGCGGAGGCCCCACAGGGAACCCAGCAGCGTCGAGCGTTCCATGATGGGTCCCCGGTAGCTTGGGGACTTGGCGGATTCCGCCGCAGGAACCACATCATGCTCGGCAGACACCGCCGGAAGGCCAAAAGCCAGTCCAGCAGCCAGAATCGGGTATCGCAGCGTCATAGACTCAGGCAATGCAGAGAAATCACTTCGGGAACAGCAGAATCAGACCCGCCCGGATGCCCCACTCAGGCCCGCCGGAAGGAGCATCAAAGTAATAGCGGCCCCCCACGAACGCCTGCATGGGCTGATTCCCGATCTTGAACAGCTGCGAAACAATCAGATTCACCGGTGCCGTCCACTGGTCCCGTTCCCAGTCGTAGGTGCTCTCGGAATTGACCGTGAAGGTCGTCTTCGTCTTCGTGATGTAGGAACAGAATGGCTGCAGGAAGGTGGCATTGACCTCGGGACGCGCACCGTCTCCCGCAAACGACCAGATGTGATTCGCCAGCATGCCGTAGGTCCACGGGCCCTTCTGCTGCAGGGCCAGTGCCGTCGGTCCCGCGCCCCATTTCTCCGCTCCCAGCAGATGATCCGTGGCCGTCGGCCAGAGCACAACCGGACCAGCGGCGAGAATCCAGCCATTCACCGGAGCCTTGGGCGAGAAGAAGAAGCTCTGCACGGTATCGCCAAGACCGGATGCATTGTCGATGCCGGGAGCCGGCGATTCGGCATCGATCACCGGAAGAATCGTCCGCACAATCAGATTCCAGTCGTCATTCAGACTCAGCGGAATCACCGGCTGCACATTCAGCGTGAACCGGGTCGCATCGTTCACGCCGATTCCGAAATCCCAGTTCGCCTGGAAGGGCACGGAAATCAGGCTGGCCACAGGATTGGCCAGCTGCTGCGCAAGATCGCCGCTTCCGCCGGCGGGCTCGGCGGCCGCGGTGGAGGGCTCGGCGGCCGAAACCATGACAGCGGTTCCGGTAATGGTGCAGAGGGCGGCGAAAAGGGACTTCATGGGAGCTGGCTGGGTTAGGGGATGAGGCATGAATTTCTTGTCAGGAAAGCCACCTCGTTTGCAAGTACGAAAGTGGCCCGCGACCCCGCAGGACAGCGGAAATCATCACGCCGGTGCCCGGCCACAGGACACAGACAGACACTGACCTGCCTCAGGAAGGCAGGCTGCCTGCAGGGTGTGCTCCGGCCTTGTACCGGGGATCCGCGCGGCGGATCTCAGTAGAGCAGCCCGCGGCGGCCGCGCAGCTTGTCATTCACGTTCTCTCGCTTGTCGTAGTAATCCTCGATGCGGTCGGCAGGTCCATTATAATGACGGCGGTCGACGCGGTCTTCGCGGCGGTCCATGCGGTCCTCGACGCGGTCGACGCGTCCAGCAGCACAGGAACTGAAAAGGCTGGCAGTGACAGTAGCAAGGAAGATCAGGGCAGTGGATTTCATGGAGGTGGTGAGCAGGCAGCTTCTTTCGCTAGCCGCATAGCCCGCGTACACGGAGTCCCGGGATCGCGCCATTGAACCTTGGTTGCATGTCATCCCGCCATGGACGGATCGGTTCCGGCAGACGTAGGATCTGCAATCCCCCGGTTCAATTCTCCCATCCCATGAATGCTCTCTCCTTCTCCGCCCTCCTCCTGCTGGCAGCGAGCGCCCCGGCAGCCGCCGACGCATGGCCCGTCTGGCGCGGCGATAGCGCCATGACCGGCGTCAGCAGCGCCACCTTCCAGTTTCCACTCAAACTCGCATGGAAATTCACAGCCGCCAAACCCATCAAGGCGACGGCAGTAAGCGACGGGAAGCACTTCTTCATCGGCGACGGCAAGGGGGTCTTCCGCGCCCTCAAGGCCGATGACGGATCGGTCGCATGGGAATTCGCAGCAGGCGATGCCATCGAAGGCAGCGCCCTGCTCGTGCGGGATTCCGTGGTCTTCGGATGCGTGGACGGCAATGTCTACGCGCTGGAAGCAGCGACCGGAAAGCAGCAGTGGCGCTTCACCACGGAAGGGGAAGTCCGCTCCGGAGCCAATTTCTGGAACCGCGAGGGCACCACCCCGCTCGTCATCGTGGGTTCGTACGACAACCGGCTCTACGCGCTCGACTCCGCCACCGGAGCCAAAGTCTGGGCCGTCGAAACAGGCAACTACGTCAATGGCAGCGCCTGCATCACGGATGGTCAGACCATGTTCGGTGGCTGCGACGGCTTCCTCTACGCCATCAGGCTCACGGATGGCTCGGAGGCCGGCAAAACGGAAGTCAATAACCCCATCGCCAGCACCGTGGCCGCCCGCGACGGCATCGCGGTCTTCGGTCACTACGGCAATGAAATCGTCGCCATCGACGCCCGCAGCCGATCCCCGAAATGGACGTACAAGGACCGCGAATTCCCCTTCTTCTCGTCCCCGGCCGTTACCCCGGACGGACTCGTCATCGCAGGAGACCGCGGCAAACGCCTCCACGCCCTCAACCTCGCGGACGGCTCGGAAAAATGGGCCTTCCGCGCCAAGGGACGCATCGACAGCTCACCCGTCGTCGCCGGTTCCGCCATCTTCTTCGGAAGCGACGACGGATTCATCTACGCGGTCAGCCCGAAGGATGGCGAGGAACTCTGGAAATACGAGGTCGGTCAGCCCGTCCAGACCAGCCCATGCCCCGCCGCCGGCCGCCTCGTCATGGGGGCCGACGACGGAGTCATCTATTGCTTCCGCAGCGCGGAATGAACAGGCTCAGTGGGCGTAGTAGTCGACCACCAGAACCTTATCGAGCACAGGCTTGAGCAGGCCCACGAATTCCACGTGCGCCGGTTCCTTGAGGTAATGATTCTCCAGCGATGCCTTGTCCTTGAAGGTCGCCGTGAAAACATGCGTGAATCCCTGATCGAGTCCCTCGGGACTCACATTCGTGCCGTGCTCGAATGACAGCACGGACGGCAGCTTCGTCTTGAGGCCCGCAAAGGCCTTCACGACCTCGTCAACCTTTTCCTTCGGGGCGTCATCCTTGAATTTGAACAGAACGACGTGGCGATACGGGGCGGCAGTGGCCTCGCTGGCAGCAGTGGCGTGATGGCTGGACATGAAAACCGTGGCGGCCATGGCCGCCGCAAGTGCAGTGGTGAAAAGCAGTCGCTTCATAAGTGTCCGGAAGCGTGGAACCCCCACCGCAGGGCGTCAAGCCCGCGCCCGCGCCCCGCTCCCAAACGCCGCTTTATTTTCCACAGGGCCGCGATAGCCTCGCGACTCCCGATTTCCGGACCGTGGTCCCCCACGCCCACCCTT
>CAZSDE010000035.1:950-7651 GCA_964605435.1 uncultured Akkermansia sp. | reverse complement strand
ATGATGACCGCCGCCCAGATCCTCCCGAGCTTCCTCGACTACGTCCGATCGAAGCAGCACACCATCGTGCCCTCCAGCAGCCTCCTGCCGGATAGCCCGAACCTCCTCTTCACCAATGCCGGCATGAACCAGTTCGTGCCCATCTTCCTCGGTCAGATTGAATGCCCCTACAAACCCGGGCGCGCCGCCGATACCCAGAAGTGCATCCGCGCCGGTGGCAAACACAACGACCTCGACGACGTCGGACTCGATACCTACCACCACACGTTCTTCGAAATGCTCGGGAACTGGAGCTTCGGCGATTACTTCAAGAAGGAAGCCATCGCATGGGCATGGGAACTCATCATCGAGGTCTGGAAATTCCCCGCGGAACGCGTCTACGCCACCATCTACCAACCCGGTCCCGGCGACCCCTCGGAACGCGATCAGGAAGCATGGGAAATCTGGGCGGAGAAATTCCGCAGCGTCGGCCTCGACCCGGATATCCACATCGTGAACGGGAACAAGAAGGACAACTTCTGGATGATGGGTGAAACCGGTCCCTGCGGCCCCTGTACGGAAATTCACGTCGACCTCACCCCCGGTCCCGTCCGCACAGACATCGAACGCCAGAAGGCCGGTGCCCTCCTCGTCAATGGGCCCACCGCCGCCTGCATCGAAATCTGGAACAATGTCTTCATCCAGTACAATGCCAACCCCGACGGATCCTTCGTCCCTCTCCCCGCCCAGCACGTCGATACCGGCATGGGCTTCGAACGCGTCGTCTCCATCATCCACGGCACGAAGAATTTCACCGACTTCGAAAACGCACGCATCTCCAACTACGAAACCGATGTCTTCCGCCCCCTCTTCGACGAAATCGAAAGACTGAGCGGCCGCCAATATACATCAACCCTCCCCGCTCCCGGCAGCACAGGCGAAACCGAACAGGAAAAAGTCGACGTCGCCTTCCGCGTCATCGCCGACCACATCCGCACCCTCAGCTTCTCCATCGCCGATGGCATCGTCCCCGGCAACAGTGACCGGAATTACGTTCTCCGCCGCATCCTCCGCCGCGCCGTCCGCTACGGCCGTACCCTCGGCTTCACCGAACCCTTCTTCTACAAACTCGTCGATACCCTCGCCAGCCACATGGGCGATGTCTTCCCCGAACTCAAACAACGGAAGGACTTCGTCAAGCAAACCCTCAAAACCGAAGAAGAAGCCTTCAACCGGACTCTCGATAAGGGGATTGCCCTCTTCGAACAGGAAGCCACCCATCCAGCTTCCCCGGGACGGATCTCCGGTGCCTTCGCGTTCCGGCTCTACGACGAACAGGGCTTCCCGCTCGACCTCACGGAGCTGATGGCCCGCGAGCGTGGGCTGACGGTCGACAAGGATGGCTTCGAGACGCTCATGGAGGAACAGCGGGAACGCGCCCGCGCCGCCCAGAAGAAGACGGTCATCAAACTGTCGGAAATCGAAACGAAGGAAGCCACGGAATTCAAAGGCTACGATCTCCCGGAAGTGGAATCGAAGGTCCTCGAAGTGGTGCACCTCGATGGCAAGGCGGCCGTCGTGCTGGACGCTTCTCCGTTCTATGCGGAAATGGGTGGTCAGCTCGGCGATACCGGCACGCTGCTCGCCGGCGCGGAAATCATTCCCGTCCACAATACTCAGAAGTCGGGCCATACATGGCTGCACTACGTGGACCCGGACACGAAGCTCGAACCGGGTGCCACGGTGACGGCCCGGGTCGATGCAGCCCGCCGCGCGGCCATTTCCCGTCACCACAGCGTGACGCACCTGCTGCACTGGGCCCTCCACGAGGTGGTGTCACGCGACGCCACCCAGAAGGGTTCCTACGTCGGACCGGAGAAGCTGACCTTCGACTTCAACAGCGCCGCCCTCAGCCCGCAGCAGCTCGCGGATGTCGAACGCCTCGTGAACGAACGCATTCTCGAAAACGCCCCGGTCACATGGCAGGAGGTGAAGTACAGTCACATCCGGGAACGCAGCGACATCATGCAGGCCTTCGGCGAGAAGTACGGAGACTGGGTCCGCGTCGTCCAGATCGGCGGCAAAGCCACGGGCCTCGATGGCTACAGCATGGAACTCTGCGGCGGCACCCACGTGCGCGGCACGGGCGAAATCGGTCTCTTCCGCATCGTCGGCGAAGCCGCCACCGGTGCAGGCATCCGCCGCATCGAAGCCGTCGCCGGACTCACCGCCTACGAACAGGCCGCCCAGGACAGCGCCCGCCTCAAGGCTCTCGCCGCAAGAATCGGCAGCCCCCTCCCGGACCTCGAAAAGAAAATCGACCTCCTCAGCGAACACGCCAAAACCCTCGAGAAATCCCTCCGCGCGGCCCAGCAGCGCGAAGCCGCCAGCCGCGCCAAGGACCTCCTCGCCACCGCCTCCGGCAACTCCATCGTCGCCAGCCTCGGCGAGGCCGACGCGGATTACACCATGGCCGTCAGCGATGCCCTCAAGGCCTCGTTCAAAGGCATGGTCGTCCTCGGTTCGACCAGCGCCGGCAGCGTCGCCCTCATTGCCACCGTCTCCCCGGATTTCCAAGGCAAAGTCCAGGCCGGCAAAATCATCAGCGCCATCGCCCCCATCGTCGGCGGCAAAGGCGGCGGGAAGCCGGACTTCGCCCGCGGCGGCGGCAAGGATGTCAGCAAACTCGACGCCGCCCTCGCCGAAGCCCGCCGCCTCATCGAGGTCTCGTAGGCGACCGACGGGTGCGCTCAGCCCGGCGGTCTGCCCCACCGCCATCACCGCCGGGTGACACGGAGGCGGACGAACCGGCGTCCCGCCGTGCCCGCCGGCGTGGTCACAAGAACCTTCTGAAGCTCTGTGGTTTCCTCCACGATGCTTTCCACCATGCCACCGATCTGGCTCCAGCCGTCGGCAAGGGATTGCGAGAACTCGCGGACAAATGACACCTCCCCGAGCGCTGCCTTCGAACGCCAGTAGGTGAATTCCAGCGTGCTGCCATTCCTCGTGAGAGTTCCGGGTGCCGCAGTCGGTTCCCGGGGATCTGCCCCCAGCGCAAACTCCATCAGGTTCGGAATCCCATCCGCATCGGGATCACTCAGATCCGCCGCGATCCCCGTCCCATCCATGCTGCCGAAATGCGTCTGCCTCCACAGGTCCGTCACGGTCGCCTGACGACCCACGAGCGACAGCGTGAACGGATCCTCGTCCGGATCGTTGCTCTGAATCACAAGCGTCGCCGACTTCTGGCCCGGCAATGACGGCGTCATGTTCACCGTGAGCGCCACGGATTCACCGGCAGCCAGCGTGTTGATGGTTCCATGGCATCCGTGGTCAATGGCCCAACCAAATAAAGAACCCAAATCAGGAAACGGGATGCAGGTAGACCGTGTCGGCACTGAATGAATCGGAAAAGACGCTGCTGGCCACATTTATGGCGAGGGCTTCTGGATAACCATAACCTGTGGCTGAACCCAAGTGAACAAGTATCGTCTTGACCTTGATATAGTCATCATTCGCCTTAATTACATCCCGAAAGCACCGCTCGAGGAAATCTCTTGGGTTCCCTGAAACAACGCGGTTTTCCCATCGCGTAAGCGGAACGACCGTTACCGGGAATCGAGGGTAGAACGTACCAGTTTCGCCAAGATCATTCACTCGGTCGTAGTACTTCCAAATATCCGGCTGGCTCATCTCCGGGAAGTAAGTCCTGATTCCGGCGTCAGCAGGTGTCAATCCGCCAATCGCAACCGCCACAAAGTGGACATTCCAGATGTCCACATCACCAGACCAAAAAGCTTCATACCGCGACAAAATAACTGCAGCCATTACGAGAAGGATGGTGGGACGCGTAGTGTTCATGGAGCAATGGATAAAAAGAACGTTCTCGCGTAGTTCCGTATCGCTGCCCGCCAGCGCTGGATTGCGTGTTAGGGATTAGACACCCAACCCCCAGAACGTCCAGTAATTGGCCTGCTAGAGCCTGCGGAGACTTTGAATTAGTCCAGAGGCTCAGCTTAGGTACGCGATAGGCGGCTCTCCGGCTTGCCATTCACCCGCGGATTCACTGGCCTCCTGCCGCCAGGATCCGGAGGAGGGAGCGGCGTGCATTCTCGAGATGAGGGAGGATTTCGAGACGGCGCGGCAGCCATGCGAGGACAAGTTCGCGCTGGAATCCATCCTCCGCGCCGAGGGGAATGCGCACGATGCCATCCGGTGGCTCGTCCATGTCATGGACCACCGCCGCGAGCGAACCGGACATGGCGAAGGCCTTGGCCTGAGCAAACGAGGGGCATTCCACCACAAACCGCAGAGAAAGGCGGCTGCGCTTGGCAAAGGCCTGCAGTTGCTGACGGAACTCACCGTCTCCCGTGATGGTGGCAATCTTGAGTTCCTTTGGGAGCGCCGGCTTTCCGTCCCTGCCGATCCTCATGAGTTTCTCTGGTACCAGCAGGGCGAAGCTCATGCCCTGAACCGGCCAGACTTTCAGTTCCGGGGCGAGCAGGGCAGCGGAGCGCCGGACCACGCCGAAATCAATCCGCTGTTCCTGCAGGCGGAGCAGGGTCGACTTGGTCTGGAGGCTTTCGAACTGGAAGCGACCCCTCGGGAGAGCGTCATGGATCCGGCTCCATGAGGGAATGAAGGTCATGTCGAGAACTGACTGGCCGCCGCCAACGCGCACCAATTGCCGTTCTTCGCTGCAGGCTTCGCGGAAACCCTTGATGAGTGCGAGAATCTCGGCGGACACGCGCTGCAGTTCCTTGCCCCGGGCTGTCAGGCGAATCGCTCTGCCGTCCGCCTGTGTCAGGGGAACTTCGAAGGCGTTGGCAAGGCGAGCCACCTGATTCTTGAGGTTGGCGGCCCGCCCGGGGTCTCCATCGGAGGCAGCGGCATATCCCTGCTTCTCGGCGACAAGCAGGAACGCCTGCAGTGCGCCGAGGGTGAGTCCATTCGGGAGAGGATCCTGATTCATTGCACAAAACGTTACCCGATACGCAATCCATTGCAATGGATCGCAATGAAAGCCGTGCGAGTGGGTTCGCATGCACAGCAACCCAGCCAAAGCCACCGGCGGCCTCACGGCCGAATCCCTCTCTGAAATCCTTGGTTCCCTCTCCGCGGCACGCTGGAGTTCGGTGGACTGCGTGGAGCGTCCCGCGGTGGCCCCGCGCACTGCGGCGGTTCCGTCCACGATCCACGCGGCTCTGCAGTCCCGGCTCTCCAGCCGTTACCCGGCAGGCATCTACCGGCACCAGGCAATTGCACTGGGGCACCTTGCGGATGGAGCGGACGTGGCCCTGACGACGCCGACCTCCTCCGGAAAGAGCCTTGTCTTCATTGCCGGTGCCCTCAACTTGCTGCTGCAGAAGCCGTCGGCCCGGGTCATCGCATTGTATCCGGTGAAGGCCCTCGGGAACGACCAGCGGGGGAAATGGGAAGAGGCCCTCGCGCCCTTCGGCATGAGCGTCGGAATCATTGACGGCGAAACTCCCATGAAGTCACGGCACGAAGTGCTGTCGTCCAACGAGGTCATCATCATGACGCCTGATATCCTGCACGCATGGTTCATGTCGAATCTGCATGAGGCCCCGATCCGGGAATTCCGCGAGCGGCTTGCCATGGTGATCCTCGACGAAGCCCACGTCTATGATGGGGTCTTCGGAGCCGGGACCGCCTACTTGATGCGCCGCCTCGATTCCTGCGGTGGGCACTTCCAGTTGATTGCCAGTTCCGCGACGGTGGGCCAGGTGGATGAATTCCTGGGCAGGCTGACCGGGCGGATGCTGCGGACGGTTGATGCCACGGAAGACGGTTCTCCACGCCACCAGGTGGTCTGGCACCGCCTTGTGTACGGCGGCAAGGATTCCATCGAAGCAAGGGTGGTGCTGCTGAAGGAACTGGCGGCCCGCGGGGTGCGCTTCATGGCGTTTGCAGATTCACGCAAGTCGGCTGAACTGCACGCGGCAGCACTGCGGCGGGGTGCGCCATCGGCTGTCGGTGCGGAGGGGGAATGCGACGACGGCCCGGAAACCATCGACGGGATTCTTCCGTACCGCTCGGGCTACGAGGCAGAGGACCGCGAGGCCATTGAGCAAGCGCTTGCCACTGGCCAGCTCCGCGGAGTGGTGGCTACTTCAGCGATGGAGCTGGGAGTGGATATTCCGGGGATTGATTGCGTGGTTCTGATTGGCGAGCCACCAAGCCAGAAATCGCTCTGGCAGCGCGCCGGCCGCACTGGGCGTCACGGAGCCGGGGCCGTCTTCATGCTGGGATCTTCCGGAAGTCCCGCCACTCCGCTGGCCGAAATCCTCGGGCGACCCATCGAGCCCAACCACCTGTGTCTCGACAACCGGTTCCTCGAATACATCCACGTGCTCTGCGCGGCTCATGAGGCCGGCTCGATCGGCGAGAGCTGGAATGCGGGACCCATCAGCAGCATCTCGGATAGCACGGCGGCCCTCCTCGAAGGTGAACGCCAGGGCGGGGAGGAAATTCCGGATGATCTTTTCGATCTTAAGGCGCGCGCCGGCGGAGGTCCACAGCGGGCTTTTTCGCTCCGCAATGGCCGCGACAACAACTTCGTGATTCATTTTGGCCCCAACAAGATCGGGACGATCAGCTTTCCGCAGCTTTTCCGTGAAGCCTACCCTGGCGCAGTCTACTACCACATGGGCCGGCCCTACCGGGTCCGCAGGGTCAACCGCACGAAGGGGACCGTCGAC
>CAZSDE010000035.1:0-940 GCA_964605435.1 uncultured Akkermansia sp. | reverse complement strand
CCGCGAAAAACAGTGGGTCACCACGCCCCAGTTCCTTTCCCACGTGTCCATCAAGCTGATGCCGGGAGACACGGCGATGGCAGGACCGGGCGGCTTTGTCTACAGCGGCGACCTGCAGATCACGGAACGCGTCTCCGGCTTCACCGAGAAACGGTCGCCGGTTGTTTCCAGCAACGAGCAGTATGGTCCCGGAAATACATGGTCGCAGCGTCCGTTCGACCGGATGCTCCGCTCCACGGGCATCTGCTGGGCACTCGAAACTGCCGCGGCGCTCCCGGAGGAGGCTGCCGAACGCATCCTCAGCGCTGCCAGCAGCCGGTTTGGGCTGTGCCGCAGCGATCTCGGAATTGCCCGCTTCCGTTCCCGCACCAATCCGTGGGGCACCAGTCCGGTCACGGGACTCTGCATCTACGACCGGGTCGAGGGCGGACTGCACCTCACCGACGCGATTTACCTCAATTTCCCGGAAATCGTGGCCGCAGCCCTTGATGGAGCGAGGGAGGAAGAGGCGCAGGAAGCCGTGGTGAGCTATCTTGAGGCACTCGCCGCGGCGGCCCGGGGCTGGACGGACCAGACCAATGCGGTCGATGGAGCTGAAGCACTCGCCAACGACCCCGACACCATTGAGGTGCTCACCCAGGGTTCACCGGCCTTCTACGTGCATGGCGACCACCACGAGGCAGTCACGGTCGTGAACCCGGTTTCCGGTGCCGACGGCGACGGACTCAACTACCTCGTGAAGCTCTCGGCTGGCGACTTCAAGACGGTCAAGGCACGCTACATCCATCCCCTCGATGGCGAGAGCAATACGATGAGGCTTCCCCGCTGTCTCTTCGAACGGAGCGCCAACGCGGCCTGACCTCCGGTGCGCGGCCCGGGGTCCCTCCACCGGCCCCGGGCCCCATGCACCCGGCACGCCCACGGCTACCCCCGGGCGAGC
>CAZSDE010000034.1:0-14608 GCA_964605435.1 uncultured Akkermansia sp. | reverse complement strand
AGGTTCCGGGAAGTTTCCCGCACGGCCGATGCCATCGAACTTCACGATGCTGGGCGTGGCATCCGGCTGCGCCTCACGGGTGATGCCGTCCTCCTGCAGCGCGGCAGTCAGTTCACCCCTCTTTATCCAGCCAGATGGGAAGCAGAACCGTCCGTCAAACCTTGACAAGCGCTCCGGTCCTGCCCCAAAGCTAACGAATTCCCTTCCATGTCCAGAGCCGCCATCATCAACGTCGTCGGACTGACGGCGCGTCATCTCAGCGAGGAGAACACGCCGCAGATCATGGCGTGGCTCAAGCACAAGCAGGTCGCTCCGGTGCAGCCCGTGATCCCTGCGGTCACCACTACCATGCAGACGACCTACCTGACCGGACGGCCGGCCAGCGAGCATGGGATCGTCGGCAATGGCTGGTACCACCGGGAGCTGGCCGAGGTCCACATGTGGAAGCAGAGCAATCATCTTGTGCGCGGGGACAAGCTCTGGGATGTCCTGCGGCGCGAGCACCCGGGCTTCACGGTGGCGAAGCTTTTCTGGTGGTACAACATGTACTCCACCGCGGATTATTCCATCACGCCACGCCCCATGTATCCGGCGGACGGGCGGAAGTTCTTCGACATTTACACGCAGCCGCCCAATATCCGGGAGGACATCAAGGCAGAACTCGGCGAATTCCCCTTTCCTTCGTTCTGGGGTCCCATGTCAGGGCTGCCTTCGTCGGCATGGATTGCGGAATCAGCGAAATGGATCGAGGACAAGTACTGGCCGAATCTGAGTCTCGTCTACCTTCCGCACCTTGATTACAATCTGCAGCGTCTGGGCCCGGATGATCCGGCCATAGCTGAAGATCTCCAGCAGATTGACAAGGTCGCGGGCGACCTCATTCAGTACTACAAGGACCGTGGTATCCGGGTGGTTCTTCTGAGTGAGTATGGGATTACTGCCGTGAACCGTCCTGTGCACATCAACCGTGTCCTCCGCGAGCATGGCTGGATCCGTGTGCGCAACGAACTCGGCCTTGAGACCCTTGACTGCGGGGCGAGCAAGGCGTTTGCCGTCGCTGATCATCAGGTCGCCCACGTCTACGTCAACGACCCTGCGGTGCTCGACGACGTCCGCGCCGTGCTTGAAGAAATCCCGGGCGTGGAAACCATTGTCGATGGCATCTGGAAGAACAGCTATGGGCTCGCTCATCAGCGCGCCGGCGATTTCGTCTGCATTGCCGATGCCCGCAGCTGGTTTACCTATTACTACTGGCTGGACGATGCCGTGGCTCCGGATTTTGCCCGGTGCGTCGACATCCACCGCAAGCCGGGCTATGATCCGGTGGAACTCTTCCTCGATCCCACCCTGCGCCGACCGAAGGTCGCCATCGGTTCCCGCCTGCTCAAGAAGAAGCTGGGGCTGCGCTACCTCATGGACCTGATCCCGCTTGATGCCTCGCTGGTGAAGGGAAGTCACGGACGTATTCCGGAAGACCGCCTCGACTGGCCGCTGCTGGCAGGCGATTTCCCCCATCTTGCCAGCCACGAGTTCATCCCCGCCACTCAGGTCTACCACGAACTGCTCCACGCCGTGCGGAGGCAGTTCGCCGACTGACTTGCGTGATGGGGTATTGGGCAGGAAAGCCGTTTCGTTCCTGTCGTTCGGCGGTGGACCACAGACTGAGTCTGGAGGGCCTTCTCGGACGGCTCCTCAGGGTCCTTCGACGGAGGTCACCTGCCATGCGAGTTCCCGCCCGGCTTCCCATGGGACGACGATGGAATCGCCGCCTGGTGCAGCAAACTGCGATGGCACCGTCCACGGGCGTGGCTCCAGCACGACGCGCCGCTCGGGGACCTCGAGGCCGTGAATGCGCCGCGCATGATCCGATACGAAGGCCTGGAGATTGGCGAGCGCGCCGTGGGCAGCGAATAGTTCCGCGAGGCGAGGCAGCAGCACCGGAGCCGACCAGACGCCGGCGGCGCAGCCGCAGCATTCCTTGGCATGCCGGGGATGCGGAGCGCTGTCACTTCCCATCATGAGTTTCGGATGCGCTGAGAGGGCCGCGGCGAGCAGGGCATCGCGGTCCTCCGGGCGCTTGGCGATTGGCTTGCAGAACAGGTGCGGCTGGAGCAATCCGCCGGCTACGTCGTCCAGCGTGATCACCAGATGATGCGGGGTGACCGTGGCGTGCAGGTTCTCGTGGCGGTCGAGCAGCTGCACCGCGGCTTCCGTGGTGATGTGTTCCATGACGATCCGCAGTCGGGGGAAGGTTGTCGCCAGCCACTCGTAGACCGGCAGGAATTCGCGTTCCCGGTCCATCACGAATCCACTTGTTTCGCCGTGCACGAGCAGAGGAATTCCCATTTCCTCCATGAGGCGGAAGACCGGCGTCCCGGCGTGGATGCTGTGAACGCCGCTCTCGCTGTTTGTTGTCACCCCGTGGGGGTAGAGCTTGATGGCAAACAGGTGTGGCCGGGCAGCCTCCAGTTCCGCCGCCGTGTAGTCGTCGCGGAAGAAAAGAGTCATGAGCGGACGGAATCCCGCGGCCGCCGTACCGCACGCTGCCATGATGCGCTCGCGGTAGCTCACGAGGGCCTCTACTGAAGTAACGGGCGGCACCAGATTCGGCATGATGACCGCGCCCGAACAAACGGCGGCGCTCGCCGGAGCCACCAACCGCAGCATGTCGCCGTCCCGCAGGTGCAGGTGCATGTCCAGGGGGCGGGAAAGTGTCAGGCGCGGCGTCTCGTTCATGGCTCGTGGCTGTCCTTCTGGCACGCCCTCGGTGGAGCCGCCAGCGGCATCTTCGGCATCCCCGCCCAGCAGCCCTGCCATGGTCACCCCAGGGGCCTGCGGATGCAGTTGCGGCAGATGACCTTCCGTTCACTGAGCCCATGCGCCCGTCCGGTTGCGGCGCGCTTCTTCTTCCTCGGCCTTGAGCTGCCGATGGTAAGCGGTGGCTGAGCTGCGGGGCTCGGGCGGATCGCGGTCGGTCGGGGCGATCATGGCCAATCCGCTGCGCACCAGCCAGACGGCGAGGTCCTGCCAGCCTCCTTCGCCATTGTCCAGATAGACGTAGCAGAGGAAGGCGGAATCTCCTGGTTCCTTCTCCCATCGGGTCACCATGCGGAAGGGCCGGGCCCGCAGCAGACCCAGACTGAATTTGGCCGCATCCTTGGCCACTTCCTGGAGATGGTTCTCGTCGCGCAGCGCAAAGTGATCGGTGATCTCCCGGGCGGTCACGGGATCGCCGCCATTCACGGCAGCCGTCCGCACCCAGTAGAGCCTGAACCGGTGTGTGCCCTCTGCCGTCGCAGCCCGGAAGGTATCGCCACCGTTGCCAGGATCGTCCATGAGATGACAGCTGCCGGGCGTGAGAATCTGGTACTCGCTGAGTGGCTGCCGGTCTTCCCCCTGCGGAATCCGGGGGTCGCCCGCATCCGGCGGCGGCGCGGACACCTTCGCCTGTTCCGTCGCCGCAGGCGGCGTAGGCTGACGCCCGGCCGCGCGCTTCCGGAGCACCCACGAGACCACAATGAGCACGGCCAGCGAAACCAGTGTCAGCGTCAGCGTCGCACTGGTGCTGCGGTCAGCCCGGGAATCGTCAGGTTCAGCCATGTCGGAAATACAGTGGCACCTTGTCTGCCCCGCTTCGTGCTTTCAATTCGCTTTTTCCATGCTTCCGGAACGTCATGAGTGTCGACTGGCAGGCCCGCTATGAAGCCAACGAAACCCCATGGGACCGCGGCGGACCAGCCCCCGGGCTGATCGCATGGCTTAAGAATCACCGGATGCATGGCCGGGTTCTGGTACCGGGCTGCGGCCATGGACATGACCTGACCGCCCTTGCGGGCAGCGGAGCCGAGGAGGTTGTCGGCCTCGACATTGCTCCGGCTGCGGTGGCCCTTGCCGGTGAACGCTGCGCTGGCCTGCCCGGTGTTTCCGTTCTGGAGGGCGACCTCTTTGCGATGGCGGCCGGTCCGCTGCGCGGCTCCTTCGACTGGATTTTCGAGCACACCTGCTACTGTGCCATTCCGCGGGAACGGCGGCCGGACTACGTGACGGCTGTGCATGCGGCACTGCGGCCCGGGGGCCATCTGCTTGCCGTCTTCTACCTGCAGCCGTGGGATGCTCACGAAGACCAGGACCAGGGCCCGCCTTTCGGCACGGGCACGGAGTCGCTCGATGCCATGTTCGCTGACCGGTTTGCACTGATGGAGCGCTGGCAGCCCACGGTGGCCTATACCGGCCGGGAAGGCCGCGAGGAAATGCGCCTGCTCCGCCGTCGTCCGTAAACGTTGCCCGTCCCTCGCTTTCCGCGGGTTCTCAGGGCTTCCGCAGCGGAACCGCCGCCTCTTTTTTCCCCACGGGGCCCGGTGCCGTCGCCCCCGTGCCGCTGGAAGGGGTCGGTTCGCTGCCACGGGCCGCCGCTTGGTTTTCCAGTTCGCGCTGACCCGAGGGAGCCTCGGCCGATGCTTCTTCTTCCTCCTCGATCACGGTGGCTGGCTTCTTGCGGATCGTGCCCATCCAGATTTCCGGCGACCGCCGTCCGGGGCCGGTTTCCCCCCCGGGAATCACAATCTGCCCGTCCCAGTTCACCGCCGGATTTGTCAGGCAGGGCGTCCCGGGAAAATGCCCGAGGTGATTCCATTCTCCAATCCCGGCATCGTAGCCAAGGACGGTGCGGGTGTAGCCGGGAAATTTTTCCATGAGCAGCCGGTTGTAATCGCGCCGCTGATTCTTCTCGGCATCGTCGATTTCCTTCAGATCGCGGGCCTGACTTTCCATGACGCGTGTCAGGGTTTCATCGGTTCCGCTCACGATGACGAGGTGATGCGGCGGCACATGGAAGGCCGGGGCTCCCACGATGGCACAGGGATGCCCGCGAGGATCAATGATGTCGCCGAGCAGAGCCCAGTCCTTCCTGACCGGATTGTAGCGGTGCAGATCGGTCAGAAAATCGGGCTCGCCGCCGGGATTCCGTCCGCCGCACAGGTACAGGTACTCGGACCCTCCTTCCATGCTCGCGGCGGCCACCGCCAGCATGCGGGGAGGACCATCCCAGGGCGGAAGTGCTTTCCATGCAAAGGCCGCCCCTCCGGCGTCTCGCTTGCTCAGGTCGAGCGCGTAGAAACTGTTCACGGCACGGCTACGTGGCAGTTCCCCGGTGCCTCCCAGCACGTAAACGGTGTTCTTCACAAGGGCGGCGGAAGCCCACGCCAGCGGTTGCGGCAGCTTCGGAAACTCTGTCTGCCCGACTTTGCGTTCGCCGGCATTCCAACTGAGCAGAAAACAGCCATCGCGCACGCCCGTATCGGTCGCCCCGCCCACGCAGAGCAGCCCATCCTTCAGCGAAACGCTCGCCCCGCAGCCCATGGCCTCGGAAAGCTTCACTCCGGACTCCACCCACGCATAACGCGGCATGCGGTCGTCTCCCACGGTACGTGCCAGCACATGGACCGCATCGCTGAAGGCGCGCGTGCCGCCCTCCCATGGCATGGCCCCCGGAAAGTCCGTCCCGCCCGCCAGAATCAGTACGTCGCCATGGGCCCCGGCAAACATCCCCGCGTAACCACCCAGTTTCTTCCCGTCCGCATCTGCGAGTTCGGCAATCTTCTCCCATTCAATCTTCGGCGGCACATGAATCGTGTCGCCCTCAGCCGCCGCCGCCTCCTCCTGAGCCACGCCCCTCAGCAGGAACGCCACCACCAGAAAGCCTGCCAGCAGACTACAGAATCGGTCACTCGGAAAATGCATGCAGCAGCATCCTTTCGGCCAGTCCACACCTTGGCAACCACAAAACCGACGCTTAGCCAGACTGAACTTCCAAGTTCTGTTAGAGGTCAGCGCGGTGCAGCGGACAGAGGGCATCTTCCGAACGGGCTCACAAGTCCACGGCGCGAGGGCGGCGCGCATCGGAATCTGCAGACAGCGGGCCGCTCAGCAGTCGGGGAGAAGACCCGTTTCACCGGAAACGCCTTCCGGGGAGCGTCTGGATCGTCCTGCCCTTGTGCCCAGATCAGAAGATTGGATCTGCCGTGCGGTCTGCCCTAGCGCCGCCCGCCGCCGAGCACACCTCCCAGCAGGGCACTGAGGCACCCACCGGCATTGGCTCCGCCTCCGCTCATGCGGGCGAGGTCGTCCATGATGCTGCCATCGCCATTCTGATCAAGAATGGAAGCAATGCCACCGCCCTGCGGTTGTCCGCCTTGACGCGGGGCGCTGCCAGCCTTGCTGAGGGCCCCGAGCACCACTGGAATGAGCATCGGCAGGACCTTGGCGGTCATCTCCGGGGTCAGTCCCAACCGGCCGGCAATGACCCGCTCGGCCTCGCCGTGCTGACTGCCGAAGATCACGGAAGGATCGATCCGCATGCCACCGCCCTGCGTTCCCGGCTGGGTCCCTTGCGCCGTGGAGGCCGTGCCGCCGCGGAGAATGCGGACGATTTCATCCTCGACCGACTGCGGACTCTGCTGTTCGGCGCGTCGCTTGAGGCCGCCGAGGATGATGGGAGCCACCTGGGGGAGGATCTGGGCAGCCTGTTCCCGGGAAAGGCCGTAGCCGCTGCTCATCTGGTCCTGCACGGTGTTGCCGTGTTCACGGTAAAGGTCGTCAAGAAAGCCCATGGGAAATGATGAAGGATGGTTCGCGCGGATTCTATCCGATGCAGCGGAGGATGCGAACGTTTTTGCGTGCAGGATTTCCCTTCCCGTCGCTGTAACGGGCTGCCTCTGCTGCGGCGTCTCCTTCCCCTGTCTCCCATGAACGACAACTACCTGACTTCCGCGGTCGTCTTTGCCGTGGTGTTTGCTCTCGCAGGCTTCGCCCTTGCCCTCGCCGGCGGCATGATGACGGCCCACGGACTGCTGCCGGAATTCACCGGGAGATGCCGCGACCGGCTCCGGCAGCCCATCCGTGCCTTCTTCGCTGGAATCGCCACGGTGGTCGCCACGCTGGTGCTCATGGGTGTCTGGAAAGCACTCGGCGGGCTCGGTCAGATTCTCATGCTGGTGACGGGAGCCGGACTCTTCCTGCTCGCGGTCACGGGCATGGCGGGGCTGATGCTCCGCATCGCGGAACGGGCAGACCGCTACGGTGGCAGCTGGCGCGCCCGCCGCCGCGCCGCCACGGTCCTTGCGCTCTCGTGGCTTCTGCCAGTGGCTGGAACCTTTGTCCTGCTGCCGGTCTGCCTGCTCATGGGAGCCGGTGCCGCGGTCCTCAGTCTCCGCAGACCGTCCCCGCCACCGCCGCCGGACATTCCCGCTGCCTGACTCTCTGGAATCCATGAGCGGACCGCTTACCAGACGACGCCTCATCGGGATGGCCGCCGCAGCCCTCCCGGCCGCTTCCTGCGACCGCGTCCGTTCCTTGCTGCCATCCCCGCCGGCACTCGTCCCCTTCAGCGTGCCATCAGGCCGCGAGGACGCCCGCATCGTCCACTTCCTCAATCGCCTCACCTGGGGCATGGCGCCCGGAGATTTCGCGCGCGTCCGCGCCATGGCCAGCACGCCAGAGGAAGCCACCTCCCGTTTTGTGGAAGAACAGCTGGCCCCGGAATCGATAGCCGATTCCTACGCCCGCGCCGCCTGCGCCCCACTGGAAGCGATCCGCCAGCCGGTCCCGGAACTTTTCGAGTACAAGCCCTCGCAGCTCGATGACGAACTCACGCGCCAGGCGGTCATCCGGGCGGTTCATTCGCGGCGCCAGCTCCATGAGGTCATGGTCGGATTCTGGTCGGATCATTTCAATATCGATGCCTCGAAACTCGACTGCCAATGGTTCAAGACCGCGGACGACCGCGACGTGATCCGGAAGCATGCCCTTGGAAAGTTCAGTGATCTCCTGCGTGCCTCGGCTCTCAGCCCGGCCATGCTGTTTTACCTCGATGGCCGGAGAAACCTGAAATTTTCTCCCGAGGACCGCCCTAATGAGAACTATGCCCGCGAACTCCTCGAACTTCACACGCTCGGAGTCGATGGTGGTTATTCCCAGGAGGATGTCATGGCGGCCGCCCGCTGCCTCACCGGATGGACGGTCACCGGCCGTGAGGTGAAACTCGGGATCGGCCGGGTTCAGTTCCGCCCGGCAGCCCACGATGACGGACCCAAAACCGTCCTCGGGCAGCAGATTCCCGCAGGTGGGGGTCGAGCAGACCTCGATGCGCTTCTCGCGATCGTGACCAGCCATCCCTCGACGGCGCGGTTCATCGCGGGCAAGCTGTGCCGCTGGTTCATTGCGGATCAGGCACCGGACAGCGCCGTGAGCGCCGTGGCGCAATCGTTCACGTCCTCGGGTGGCGATATCCGGTCCTGTCTCCGGACGCTGTTTGGCACTCCGGAATTCGCCGCTTCGCAGGGCTCGAAAATCAAACGCCCCTTTCACTTCGTGGTTTCTGCGCTGCGCGCCAGCGGAGCCATCACGCACGCCGGAGGCACCGTGAAACGCGCCCTCCGCGTCATGGGACACGTTCCGTTTCATTACCCGACGCCCGAGGGTCCCGCACCGGAAGGCGAGGCATGGCTGGCCACCCTCCTGCACCGCTGGGATTTCGCTGCCGCCCTCGCCTCGGGCAAGGTCGGATGCTCCCGCCTCCATCCGCAGCGCCTCATCGCATGCGCCGGTGGCATCCCGCAGCTGCTCAGCCATTGCTTCGGCCGCCCGCCCTCGACCGACGAGCTGGCCGCAGCCGGGGCCACGGACGAGCCCCTGGCCCTCGCCCTTGCCGCCCCGGCCTTCCAGACATTCTGAATCCAGCGCCGCCATGCAGACGATTCTCGCACAGCAGCAGGACCCAGCCCCCGTGCTCGTCAGCGTCTTCCTGCGGGGTGGAGCCGATGGCCTGCACCTCGTCCCTCCTGTCGCCGACGACGCCTACCACCGGTCCCGGCCATCCATCGCCGTAAGCGCAGCCGATGCACTCCGGCTCGACGATACCTTCGGCCTCCACCCGGCGCTCGCCCCGCTCCTGCCGATCTTCAAGGATGGCTCGCTCGCCATCGTCCACCAATGCGGCACCGCCGACGAAACGAGGTCGCATTTCTCGGCCGAGGATTTTCTGAACCACGGCGGCCTTGAAGGCGGGGGCTGGATTGGTCGCTTCCTCCACCATACCAGAAGCGCGGACGACGGCCCCCTGACCGCCGTCAGCATCGGTCCGAACGTCGCCGATTCCCTCCGCGGTTCGGCCGCCGTCGCCATGCGCTCCCTCGAGGAATTCACCATCGGCGCGAGCAATCCGGCCCTCCGCAGCCAGCTCGGCCAGCTCTACGGAAAAGCCGGCGGCCCTCTCGGCTCCGCCGGAGCCGCCACCCTCACGGCCCTCGCCCGCATCGAATCCGTCCAGCGTCAGCAGGATTCAGCATCTTCCACCGCGGGATACGGAACCGACGACTTCTCCAGCGGCCTGCGCCTCATCGCCCGGCTTATCCGCGCCCGCGTCGGCCTCCGCGCCGCCACCATCGAACTCGGCGGCTGGGATTCCCACTTCGCTCAGCTCACGCTCACCGCTGGACTCATGAACCGGCTCGCCACCGGCCTCGCGGCCTTCCACCGCGACCTTGGCAGCGAACTCCGCAGAGTCCATCTCACCGTCACCACCGAGTTCGGACGACGCCTCGCCGAGAATGTCAGCGCGGGAACCGACCACGGACGCGCCAGCACCTTCTTCTGCATGGGAGGCGGCCTCGCCGGCGGAAGAATCATGGCCGATTGGCCTCAGGGCGGCCTCGCCAGTGGTCTGCTCGATGGTCCCGGCGATCTCCCCGTGAAGTTCCCGCTGCACCACGCGCTGGGATCGGTACTCCGACGCATCAGACCGGATCTCGCCACGGAGAAAGTCTTTCCAGGTCTTGCGCCGGGCAGCATCAGTCTCTGAAACGATCATTCGTGCGCAACGCAAAGGCGGCATTGCATCCCGCCTCCCGCCGCCGATGAAGGAATTCATCCTGTCCACCCTCCCATGCAGCCCATTCCTCTCCGCACCACTGTCATCGGTTCCTACCCATTCCCCGCATGGCTCGAACAGTCGGTCCTCAGCCTGCGCGATTTCGGCAGCGATGACATCACGGAAATGCAGGAGGACGCCTGCACCATCGCTGTGCAGGACCAGATCCGCGCCGGACTCGACGTCATCAGCGATGGCGAACAGGGCCGCTTCGATTTCAATCTCTCCTTCTATGGATACCTAAGCGGCATCGAACTGGAATCCGCTTCCCCCCGCCGCTGGGGACCGCCAGCCCACGACCAGCGCGGCCGCCACGCCGTCACCGGGGAACTGAGCGCCCCCCGTGGGCTCGGCACTGTCGAGGAATTCCAACGACTGCAGCGCCTCGCCCCAGCCGGCCCCACTCTCAAGTGCAGCGTCCCCGGCCCGTACACCCTCAGCGGCCGGCTCATCCCCAATGATGCCTACCCGGACCGCTGGGCCCTCACCGAGGCCCTTCTCCCGGCAGTCCGTCAGGAACTCATCGACCTCGTGGAAGCGGGCTGCACGGAAATCACGGTCGATGAACCCAGCATGAGCTGCTACGGCTACCGCGAGGATCCGCGGCGCTTCGTCGATATCTTCAACCGCACCGTCGCAGGCGTCCACGGCCGCTGCCGACTCAGTACCCATCTCTGCTTCGGAAATTTCAAAGGCCGCGCGGTCGGCCCGCGCCGTTACGCCCCGCTCTTTCCCGCCTTCCTCGACCTCCATGTCGACGAAATTCATCTCGAAATGGCCAGCCGCGAATACGCAGAACTCTCCCTCATCGAAACCATCGCCCCCCACCGCGACGTCAGCATCGGCATCATCGACGTCAAAAGCTACTTCATCGAATCCCCGGAATGGATCGCCGAATCCGTGCGCCGCTGCCTCCACTTCGCCAAACCGGAACAGCTGTCGTTCTCACCCGACTGCGGGCTCAGCCAAACCGCCCGCTGGGCCGCCCGGCGCAAGCTCGCCAGCATGGTCGCCGGCGTGCACATGGTCCGCCGCGAACTCGGGCTGCCCACAACCTAGAATCTCCGGGAAATCCCCGGACGCAGTCCTGCACCGCAACTGTACACTGAGCAAATGCTTTGATGGTAACGAAGCGCCAACTGCTTTCTCTCCTGCTCGCCTGCCTTGCCTCCTGCAGCCCGGCTGGTGAACTCAGACACGGCCAACCGGTGTTCGGCACGGGATTCCCGGAACTCTCCGCCGCGTCTCCGGCCGGCCCGGAGAATCAGTTTGTCGTCGTCGCCGACAACGAACTTCCTTCCTTTGGCCTGTTCCGGCTCGGCGACTTCCCAGCCGCCATCCACGCACCCGCTCTCCGCTTGGCCATTTCCCCGGAGTACGCCGTCGATGACGTTGAAGGCTCCACGGTCTTCCCATGGGACATCAACGGCGATGGCAGCCCGGAAGCCGTCTACCATGTCTTCTGCGCATCCTGCGCGCGCACCAAGGGCAAGGGAAAACTCGAACCCCAGCGCGATGCCATCTTCGCCCTGTCGGTCAACCCCACCGCGCCCGCCGGCAAAGCCTTCCCGGATCCTGCCTCCGTGGAATACAACCGCTCGCTCCGCGAACAGATCCGCGCCCTCGGCAGCAGCAACCCGACGACCCCATGGGGTCCCCTTCTGCGCAACGCCGTCTCCCGTCCCGGCACCGCCTCCTCCGCAGCTGATGTCACCCTTGCCGGAGCCGACGGCCTGAACATCGAAGGACTGACAACCTCGCTCGACGGTTCCTCCCTGCTGCTCGGACTCCGCAGCCCGCTCTGCCGCGGCCGTGCCATCCTCATCCCCCTCACCAATCCAGTCGCCCTCCTCGGGCTCGGCGAAAGCCAGCCGCAACCCGCCGCGCCCGGCAACCCCATCCTGGTCGATCTCGGAGGTCTCGGCATCCGCAGCATCGAACGCGACACCACCGGCAGAACCTACTGGATCGCCGCCGGACCAGCCGGCCCGGAGAACGGCCCGTTCCTGCTCTTCACATGGAACGGCGACCCGGGCTCGGCACCCGCGCGGATCTCCGTGCCGGAATCCCCCGCCGCAGAAAAACTCCCGTTCGAAGCCATCGCCACCGCACCCCAGTGGCCCTTCGTCCTTGCCTTCGCCGACGGCGGCCAGAAACTCCCCTTCTTCCGCGGCCTCGCCATCGCCCGCCAGCCGTGACGGCCCGTTTCCGCAGCGGACCCCTAGCGCGGTCCCAGCCCGCCAAAGAAAATCCCGCCCCCCTTGAGGGCCCCGCGCTTCGCCAGGCGAATCAGAAAGAGATTCAAGGCAAGGCTCAGCAGGGCAAACGGAGCCCACACCCACAGCGCAATGCGCGCCCAGCCATGCTCGGTCGCAAACAAGCCGAGAATCCCTCCCCACAACGCGGTCCGGAAAACCCAGCGCTTCAGCCGCTGCTTCGCAGCCTCCCCGAGCGCCACCATCAGATCCGGCGGCCCACCCACACCAGCCCCGGCTCCCGCCGGACCATGCCCGCGCCCGTCATCCACCACTTCCACGTCAATCAGATCAGCCTCCAGTTCCACTGGGCGCCCCGGCAGCTGACGCTCGTCACGCCCGGCACCGCGGTCACGTTCGGGCTGATCCTCCCCGGCAGTCATTTCGTCGCCGCTACCAGATTCACCAACTCGGTCGCCTTCTCGTAAAGCTTCTTCACCTGGCCCTCGTCAAAGGATTTCCCCTCCGGCATGTCAATGAGCCCGCGCAGTTCCTCAATGCCCGCCCGCAGCTTCTTGACATGCTCCAGCTTCGCAAATTCCGGATCCAGATCCGCCAGCATGGCCACAAAGTAATCAGTCAGATCCGTCCGCGCCATCACCGCAGCCCGCTCAGGATTGAACCCGCCTTCCATGGCCCCGGCCGACGCAATCTGCAGACCCCGCAGCCAGCCTCCCATCGCAATGAGATGCGCCAGCTGCACATCCCGCAGCAGCACCATCTCCGCCTCCACATCCTTCTGCGTCGCCGCCAAGTCCTCCCGCAGCCCCTTCCAATCCCCCAGAGTCCCATTCTCCAGCAGACTCTTGGCATGCTCGGTCACCCGAGCCCCCGCACTCAGCACCTTCGCATGCTTCAGCACCGAACGTCCCACCGACTCCAGATCATCCACCTTCTCGGTCTGCACGGACAAAAACCCATCCCCGATCAGAATTCCAAGCGCCAGCGCCACCCGCGTCCGCTCCGTCGACACCGTCTTCGGAATGTCACGGCGCAGCTTCTCATACGGCAGACTCCCCAGCTGATCCAGCTGCCCGAAAATCTTCCGGATGCTCGGAGTGGTGAACTGATTCACCCCGTACTCCTCCCGCATGTGCTCGTCCTCGAGAAGATCCTCGGGAACCACAGGATCCCCTTCCTCTACGCCGCCAGGCTCCTCATCCATTTCCTCCGGCTCCGGAGCCGCCTTCGCAGGACCAGCCGCCTCCGGAACACGGCTCCCCTGCGCCCGCAGATCAGCCATCCCGCAGACAATCAGAATCATCGTCAGCAATTTCGTGCTCATGGTCGTGGATTTCCCTCAGAAATAACGTTCCCCAAACGCCAATATTCACCAGTACCGGCTCCCCCGCCACCGATTTTCCCAGCCACCTGATTCCAAAATCCCAGATCTCCGATTTCAGATTTCAAATCCCCCAGGGGGAAATGGTGGGCAGGAATGGATTCGAACCATTGAAGGCGTGAGCCAGCAGATTTACAGTCTGCCCCGTTTGGCCACTTCGGTACCTACCCAATACGGTGCCCCGCTGTTCACGCGCACCGTCCCCGACCAATGGAAATCCCCCGCCGCATTGCAAGAGGATTTGTCACCCGCTCAGCGCTTTCCTTTTGAATCCTCCCACGCTACCCGCATGACAACAAGGGAGCCTGGTTGTCCTCGCTGAGGAACGAGACCCCTCCGCGGCAAAGCCGAAGCTCAGACCTCGTACCCGGGGATCCCCAGCCGCGCCGCCACCCTCCGCACCCGGATGAGCGCCTCCGTAACCCTCTCAGGCTCGTCATCGCCGCGCAGATCCGGACATTCCGGGTGAATCTCCGGCGAATCAAGAATCCCCAGCTGGAAAAGCAGATGGGCCGTGCTGTGCTTGTAAGCGGCGGCACTGCCCCGTGCATCAAGCCGGAAAACCACATCTTCAAGCGACTGCAGCGCCTCGAATAACTTGTAAACCCGCGTATCGAATCCCCCTCGCCCCGTCCGGCCACGCTTGGCTGCCACCGCGTCGTCAAGCCACATGTCCTTCGCCGCACAGATCAACGGAGCCGCCGTGACCGCCGCACCCACGAGCAGCGGCTGACCCAGCCGGATCGCCGTCGCAATCCCGAAGTCATCCCCGCTATGCGGCACAAAGGACAACCGCAGATCGTCACACATCGCCGCCCAGTAGAGAAAATGCGGCTCATCAAGGGTCGAGATCTTCCCTCCCACAAACTTCGGATGCAGGGCCAGTTGCCAGAGCAGCCATGGCTCAAACGTCGTCGCCCACGGCACAAACGCCGGCTCCAGCGCATGCACCAGCGCCGGATGCGTCAGATACTCGGCAATTTCATAGTACGCATCCCTCCGCTCCGCCGGCGGCAGCTGACTGAGATGACGCGACATCATCAGCATCACCTCGCAGTTCTCATGATGCTGCACCAGGTCAATCAG
>CAZSDE010000033.1:9677-14868 GCA_964605435.1 uncultured Akkermansia sp. | reverse complement strand
AAAGCGCCCTGAAGGGGCGCAAGAGCCGCACGAGCGCAGGACAAAAGGGACAAAAGGACAGGCCTTTTGCGGGGTGGTTCGGAGGAGAGCGTGGTTGGAATTTTTCTGGGGTGGTTATCCGGCAGGCTGCGGTGGGGAGGGAGGGCTGGTTTGTTTTGCGTGGGACTGGGGATTTGGCGGAAAGAAAAACCCCTCGCCGCGCTGTGGGGGGCGCGGGGAGGGGTGAGTTGAATGGAAGACGGTGAGGGGGATGCTTACTTGGTGCCGAAGGCGTAGAGTTGGCTCATCGTCATGACGTAGAGCGTGCCATTGGCGTAGACTGGGGTGGCGAAGATGG
Organism: uncultured Akkermansia sp.; assembly: GCA_964605435.1. Taxonomy (GTDB): domain Bacteria; phylum Verrucomicrobiota; class Verrucomicrobiia; order Verrucomicrobiales; family V1-33; genus V1-33. The sequence continues at coordinate 14,531 of CAZSDE010000033.1, read as the reverse complement.
CTCCGGGGAAGTCGATGACGGCGATTTTCTCCATCTGTTTGCCGGCTTTGATGATGTGGAGTTCGCCTTCTTCGTTTCCGACGTAGATTTTGCCATCGATGTAGAGGGTGCTGCCCCAGATGTGGCCTTTGGTGTCGTAGACGCTGAGTTTTTCTCCGGTGTTGGCATCGACGGCGTGGATGAGGCCGGAGTAGTCGGCGACGTAGACGACGTCATCGACGATGGAGGGGGTGGAAATCGAGCGGTTGATGTCCTTGTAGATCCAGAGGGGTTTGCCGCTGATGTCGCCGGAGCCGGTGGGGTCGATGCAGCTGAGGGCACCTTTGCCTTCGCCGTGTTCCGGGTCCTGACCGATCTGGGTGTAGACGCGGTCCTTGTAGACGACTGGGGTGGCGATGATTTCCGAGGGACCCTCGTAGGTATTGTAGGCGCGCTTGGCGCCTTTTTCGTCGAGGCGGTATTCCTTGGGGTTGGCGTCGTAGCGCCAGAGTTCGTTGATGATGTCGAAGCCTTCTTCGTCCTTCTTGAAGGTCATGTCGAAGCCGTAGCAGAAGCCGTCGCCTGCTCCGAAGATGACCATGGGCTTGTCCTTGATGGAAGCGAAGGCAGGGCTGGACCATGAGCAATGGAGGCAGCGCTTGCTGATGCCTGCGCCGTCTTCGCCGAGGAGTTTGCCGGTTTTCTTATCGAGGCAGATGAGGCTGGGGGCTTCCGGGGCAGGGATGTTGGTGTGGGTCCAGTCGACACCGTTGGAAGTGGTGATGTAGATGCGGTCTTCGAGGACGAGGACATTGCTGGAGGTGACGTTGTGGGGGAAGACGCCGCATTCTTCGCGCATATCGAACCGCCAGATGATGTCGGCGTCGGTGTCGCCGGTTTTTTCGATTTTGTTGTCCGGGCTGGAGAGGTATTTGGCTTCGTCCTGGAGACCGTCGTTGCCATTCTTGAGGCCATCGAGGTCGAGGCAGAGGACTTCGCAGCGGTTCGTGGCGATGTAGACGCGGTTGCCGTCGGCGGCGGCACCGGAGCACATGCCGAGGTATTCCCAGTCCGACACTTTGCCGGTGCCGAGTTTGGGGGCGGCGAGTTGCCAGACCATCTGACCGGTTTTCTCGTCGAGGCAGAGGAGGATCGAGCGGTCTTCGGCGGTTACCTTGCCGGTTTCCTTGTTTTTGACCGAGTATTTGGAATCCCATGGATTCTCGTTATTGGTGCCGAGGAGGATTTTGCCATTGGCGACCGAGAGGGTACCGTAGGCCTGCGAGCCGAGGCGGGCGGCCCATTTGAGGCCCTTGGTGGTGGCGAGGTCGACTTCGTCCTTGCCTTTGATTTTCTTGCCCGGGTCGAAGTCGGTGGGTGGGTTTTTGCCATCCGAGACCATGTTGCGGGCATTGGTGCCGCCCCATGTGGGCCAGTCGGCTTTGGTGGACGAGAGGGCGGCGGCGGAGAGGCCGAGGGCGATGATGGGGGCGTAGCGTTTCATGGTCTCGATGATGGGGAATGGATTCCCGTGGATGGGAGGAAACGCAAACACATTCCCGGTCTTGCGGGTTTACGCGGACGTGGGCGTCCGGAGGGCGGTGGGCTCGTGCGGGCGGGGGGGCTCAGCGGCGTTTCCCGGGTCGGGCCGCACCGGGCAGTTTCCGGGAGGCTCCGTTGGCCCTGCCGGTTTGGCTGCGGATTGGTTCGGCGGTGAAGCGCTGCTGGAGGTCGGGTGGGAGGTTGGCAGTGGCCCACTGGGAAGCGGCGGGTGCGTCCACGGTATTCCAGAGCTGAGCGGTGCGGAGGAGGGTTTCGCTGCGGGCGGCGGGGTCGGCGATGGTCTGGGCCCATGCGATGGCGGCGGTGGGGTCTTCGCGGGCGATGGTGCGGGTGAGGGAACTGACGGCGGCGTCGCGTGATGGGCCTGCGGGCATGGAGCGGAGGTGCTGGCTGCTCGCTTCCGGGTCCTTGCGGGTCCATGAGCGCATGGCGTCCTCCCATGCTTCCTGTCGGGCTGGTCCTTCCGGGAGGGTATTGATCCAGGCGATGGCCTTGTCGGGGTCGCGGGCAGCCCATGTGCGGGCGACGGAGCCGACGGCGTCCTGGCCACCGGGGGCGCTGGCCTGGGCGGCGGCCCATGTGGCGGCGGATTCGACATTCTGGCTGGCCATGGTACGGGCGAGCGAGGCGCGGGCGGATTTCTGGAGTTCCGGATCGGAAATGCCGGCTACCCATGCATTGGCCTGATCCGTGCCGAGGGCGAGCTGGCGGGAGGCCAGCGAGGCGAGGAGGCGGGAGCGTTCCCATTCCGGGGCTTCGGCCGAGGCGATCAGGCGGGTGGCGGCGTCGATGTCGTGGCGGGCGACACCGTCAACGAGTCCGGAGAGGAGGAGGCCGGCGGATTTCGGTTTGCCGCCGTCCCTCGCGCGGTCGCCATGGGCGTTTTCATTGAACCATGCGATGGCGTCCTGCGGGGATTGCGAGGCCCATGAGGAAAGGGCGTGGTAGCGGGCCTCGAGGGCGTCGCGTGATTTTTCCGAGGCCAGGAACTGCAGGGCTCCCTTGCCATCGACGGAGCCCCATTGGTGGGCGAGCAGGGCGGTGTAGCTGATGGGTGAGGGGCCTTGGTGGGAGGCGAAGGCCTGCCATGCGGCGCTGGCGTTTTCCGGGGACAGATTGCGGAGGAGGTTCGAGAAAAGCGAGAGGGCGGCGACCGGATCCGGATGATTGAGGATATCGGTGGCGGCAGCCGTGATTTCCTTGCTGGAGAGCGGTCGGGCGGGGGAGGTCCTTTCCGCACTGGGTGCGAGGGAACCAGGAGTGCTGCTGCGCGGAGCCATGCCAGCGGAGGCCGACGGTGAGGTCATGAACTGAGACTTCCGGAAGACCGCTGGGGCCGGCATGTCCGGGATGTTGGCCTTGAGAAACAGGGCGGAAACGGCAGCACCGGCGGCAGCGGAGAGCAGGCAGGGCAGGGCGGCGGATTTCATGGTGGGGCGGAGCCTTGGGTGGCTGACTGTGAAGACCGCGGAGCAGGTGCGGTGGTGACAGGGAAAGGTGCGGCGGGAGCGCGTGCTGGATTGGCTTTTGAAGAAAAGCGCTTGCGTTCGGGGTGGCTGGGGTATTATGCCCGCCCTTTCCGGGAACAGAATCGGTTTGATTCTCCCCGAGCAAAACTTCCAGAACAACCAACGATACAGCAACTTTATGGCAGTGGCAATCAGGCTGAGGCGCGAAGGCGCGAAAGATCATCCCTACTACCGCATCGTGGTGGCGGATTCCCGCACGCGCCGGGACGGACGCTTCATTGACATGGTGGGCACTTACGATCCCATGAAGCCCGGGAAGAATTTCGATGTCGACATTGCCAAGGTGGATGCGTGGATTGGCAAGGGAGCGAAGGCCAGCGAGACGGTCGCCTCGATCATCCGGAAAGCCCGCAAGGCGCAACCGAAGGCCTGAGGATAATTGATTTTCATGCCCGGCCCTGGATTCAGGGCCGGGTTTTTTTTGACCTGCCGGGAGAAATCATGACTATGGAAGCAGCGAACCGGGAAGAGAATGTGGAGGCTTTTCTGAGGTATGTGGTGGGGGTTCTGACGGGACGGGACGATGAACGTCAGGTGATTGTGCGGGAAGGCGAGGGCCGTGTGACGTTTGTACTGGCCGTGACTGGCCGCGAGACGGCCCTGCTGATTGGTGGTGGGGGCAGCACGATTGAGGCGATCCGTTCGCTGGCGTCCGTGGCGGCTGGAGAGTCGGATCGGAAGATAGCGGTTGAGGTGCGGGACTGAGCGGGGCGGTTTGACGGGATGCATGCCATGCTGACGGAAGGGTATCGGCAGCGGTTTGGCGGGATTGGCCGGCTCTTTGGGTTGGCTGGCATGGAGCGTCTTTCCTCGGCCTCGGTGGTGGGGGTGGGTGTGGGCGGGGTGGGGTCGTGGACGGTGGAGGGACTGATCCGGTCCGGTGTGGGGCGGGTGGTGATGATTGATGGCGACGATGTCTGTGTGACGAATACGAACCGGCAGCTTCCGGCGCTGAGCGGCACGGTGGGGCGGCCGAAGACGGCGGTGCTGGCTGAGAGGATGCAGCTGATCAATCCGGAGGCGGTTGTGGAGGAACACGTGGAATTTCTGGGGGCTGGGAATGTGGAGCGGTTGCTGCCGGAAGGGGTGGATTTTGTGATTGATGCGGTCGACCGGGCGGCGGTGAAGGCGCTCATGATTGCGCATTGCTGTGGGCGGGGGATTCCGGTGCTGACGGTGGGTGGGGCAGGGGGAAAAGTGGAGCCGTCGGCCGTACGTTGTGCGGATCTGGCGCAGGCGCAGGGCGATCCTCTGCTGCGGATGGTGCGGAAGGAACTGCGGCGGACGCATGGTTTTCCAGGCGGGCATGGTGAGTCCATGGGGGTGCCGTGTGTGTATTCCGCGGAAGTGCAGCGGCGGCCTGCGGACGAGTGCGGCGGGGAAAGCGGAGGCAGTCTGCGGATGGATTGTGCTTCTGGCTGGGGAGCCGGAGTTTTTGTGACTGGGGTGTTCGGGTTGGCGGCGGCGGGGGAAGTGGTGCGGCGGTTGGCTGATCCCTGAGTTCCGGCATGTGTGGTTGCGTGGCGGGAAGCGGCATGCTCTGCGTGGGGGATGGCAGAGCAGAAGCAATTGGTTCCGGCGGGGCGGCGGTTTTCGCCTGGGTGTCTCATGCTGGCGATGGGAGGATTCTGGATGCTGGTCTGGGGATCGTGGATGGTGATTTCCATGGTGCGGCAGGTGCAGGAACTGCGGGGATTCACCGATACGGTGGCGCAGCCGGTGGCGCCGCGCGCCGTGGCGGCGGCTGACGTTGAATCCCTGCGCGGGCGGCTCCGGGAATTCG
>CAZSDE010000033.1:4726-9667 GCA_964605435.1 uncultured Akkermansia sp. | reverse complement strand
CATTGAATGTTTTGCAAGAGGAAAATCTAGGTGGGCCACGCTGTCGCTCAGTGCCGACGATCTGAATGCACTGCTCGCTGCCGAGCCGGTGTTTCAGCCGATGCGCGAACGCGCTCAGGTTGAGGTAATTACGCCTACGGCAATCCGGCTCCGGATTTCAGTGGCCATGAATGGAATGCCGCTGAGTGGAGAACGGCTTTTTCTCAACGGGCAATGCGAGGTCAAGCCCGTCCGTCATCCAGACAAGGGCATGGTACTGGCGACGACTTCGATTTCCGTGCCGGGGCGGGAACTGAGCCAGGGATTCCGCGAGCACTACCGTCAGGCCCACCATCTGGATACCCTGCTGATGGGCGGGATACGGGAGACTGTGGACACGACCGTTCTCGGGGTCCTGAAGAAAGTGACTACGGTGCGGCTCGAGGAGGGAAAAGTGGTGCTCGACTATGCCCCGCCGGTGTGAGCGAGGGGATTTCCCTGCGTTCCGCGGGTTGACAATCGGCCCGTAACCCTGTTTCCTGCCAGTTCCGGTGATCCCGGGTCACTTTTCCACAACCGAACATGGACTTCGTATATCCTAACATTGCTGCCCTCGCTCCTTCGATCACGCTCGCCGTCACCAGTCAGGCTGCCAAAATGAAGAAGGAGGGAATTGACGTCTGCAGTTTCGGAGCCGGCGAGCCCGACATGGACACGCCGCAGCACATCAAGGATGCCTGTGTGAAGGCCCTTGCCGAGGGCAAGACGAAATACACGGCCTCGGCTGGGCTTCTGGAGCTGCGCGAAGCGATCTGTGCGAAGCTGGCGGCGGACAACGGTCTGCAGTATGGGCCGGATCAGATCAGTGTGAACTGCGGAGCCAAGCATTCGTGCTACAATGCGATTCTGGCGACGTGTGGACCGGGTGATGAAGTGATCATTCCGGTGCCGTACTGGACGAGTTATCCGGACATGGTGCGGATTGCGGGGGCGACGCCGGTTTTTGTGGAGACGCGGCAGGAGAATGGCTGGAAGATGACGCCGGAGGAATTCGAGGCGGCCATGACGCCGTCGACGAAGATGGTGATTCTGAACAGTCCGTCGAATCCGACGGGGGCGGTTTACAGCCGTGCGGAACTCGAGCAGATCGGGGAGATTGCGGCCTCCGAGGACATTCTGATTCTGTCGGATGAGATTTACGAGAAGCTGGTTTACGATGATGTGGAGCATGTTTCCATTGCGAGTCTGAGCCGTGAGCTGAAGGATCTGACGATTGTGGTGAATGGATTTTCGAAGGCGTACAGCATGACGGGGTGGCGGATTGGCTATACGGCGACGGCGAATCGGAAGATTGCGGAGGCGATTGACACGATTCAGAGCCACACGACTTCGGCTCCGGCGACATTTGCGCAGTATGGAGCGCTGGCGGCGCTGCAGGGGGATCAGAACATCATTGAGGACATGCGGCAGGAATTCGATCTGCGCCGTGGTTACATGACGGGGCGGTTCCAGAAGATTGCGAGTCTGTCGGTGGCGCAGCCGCAGGGTGCCTTTTATTTCCTCGTGAACATTGGCAAGCTGGGGATCAAGAGCATGAATTTCTCGGAGAAACTGCTGAGCCGCAGTCACGTGGCGGTGGTTCCGGGGATTGCCTTTGGCGCGGATGACACCGTGCGGTTCAGCTATGCCTGCAGCCTCGACGTCATCAAGAAAGGTCTCGATCGCTTCGAGGAATTCGTGCGGTCGCACTGAGAGTGGCTGCCTCCCGAGGCTGGGGGGCGGAATCAATCGCAGCAGAAACGCGGAACCGGGAGGCCGGTTCCGCGTTTTTGTGCAGTGAGGAGGGATGAGCGGGTGGTTACTTCATGAGTTCGGTGACCTTGTCGCGGATGGCATCGGCCCAGATCTGGTAGCCTTTGGGGCTGAGGTGGAGGAGGTCGGGCATGATTTCGCGTGGGAGGGAGCCATCGGGTGCGAGGAAGGATTTACCGATGTCGAGGAAGTGGACCTTCTGATTATCGGCGAGGGTTTTGAGGAGTTCGTTGATGGCGGAGTTATGGGCACGGAGTTTGTCGTCTGGTTTTTCACCGCGTGGGAAGATGCCGAGGAGGAGGACTTTGGTGTCCGGGAGTTTGCTGTGGAGTCGGTCGATGATGGCCTTGACGCCGGCGGCGGTGTCGGCGGCTGGTTCTTCGGCTTTGCGGTGACCGGTGTTATTGGTACCGATCATGAGGACGACGAGCTTTGGTTTGAGACCGTCGCCATTGCCGTGGTCGAGGCGCCAGAGGACGTGTTCGGTGCGGTCTCCACCGATTCCGAAATTGGCGGCCTTGAGGGGAGCCCATGTGGAGGTCCAGACGGCTTTGCCGGCTCCTTCCCAGCCCTGGGTGATGGAATCGCCGAGGAAGACGAGGGCGGCTTCGCCTTTGCGGGAGATTTCGTTGAACGATTCGATGCGTTTTTCGGTACCGGCGTGGAGGGCGGGCTGGGTGGCGATGCTGGTGGCTGGTTTGGCGGCGTCCTGGGCCCGGGCGGGCAGCAGGGAGCAGAGGGCGGCGAGGCAGAGGTGCAGTGGTGTTTTCATGGAATGGATTGCTTGGGTTTTCGGAATTGGGGAATCGGGACGGTCAGGCAGCCTTGAATACCGAGGCGAGGGCCGCGCGCATGATGGCGCGGTCGGGGTCGATGCCGAACCAGTAGGAGATGTTGAGGGCACCCTGATTCACGAGCATGCCGAGGCCGTCGAGGGTCTGGCAGCCGGCTGATTGTGCGGCCTTGAGAAATGCGGTCTGTGGGGGATTCGGGATGACATCGGCGACCGTCATGTGGGGACGGAAGCCGGTGACGGCGAGTGCTGCGGAAGTGTCCGGGAAGAGACCGACCGACGTGGCATTGACGATGAGAGAAGCGTCCGGAGGGAGCGGGAAGGGGTCGGTCAGAGTGGCGGTGGAGACGGATGTGTCCGTGTGTGTGGCTAGGAGCTGGGCGAGGGCTGCGGCTGGTGCGGGCGAGCGGTTCACGAGGGTGATCCGGCGGGTTCCGGCGAGGGCGAGTTCTGTGGCGATGGCGCGGGCGGCTCCGCCGGCTCCGAAGATGACGGCGTGCTGGCCGGCGGGGTCTGCGATGGTCTGGAGGCTCTGGAGGAAGCCTTTGCCATCGGTGTTTTCGCCCCGCCAGAGGCCATCGGGCTGACGGATGGCGCAGTTGACGGCTCCGGTGATGCGGGCGGAATCCCCGAGGGCATCGAGGTGACTGATGACGGCGACCTTGTGGGGGAGGCTGCAGTTGAAGCCAATGTATCCCTGGGCCTTCGCTCCGGCGACCGCGGTGGCGAGGTCAGCCGGGCCGACTTCCATATTGATGTAGCGGGCGTGGATTCCGTGGTGGCGGAACGCGGCTTCCATCATCACCACCGTGGGATTTTCGGCGACGGGTTGGGCGAAGCAGCCGATCAGGGCGGGGAGGAAGTCGGGCATGGTCCGGGGTTTATAAAGGAAACCGCGTCCGGGCGCAAAGCCGGGACGCGGTCCGTGAAGGCGGATGGCCGGTGAGTTGCTGGAGTTCAGCGGCGGCGGCGCAGGAAGGGGAGCACGGCGATGGCAGCGAGAGTAACCGTGGCTGGTTCCGGGATGGGGACGTTTCCGTTATTGATGGCGATATCGACTGAGCGGAGGAAGAGAAGTTCGCCTTCCGGTGTGAGGTTTTCGAAGCCGGCGCTGCCGATGGGATTGTTGGGAGCGGTGGTGGATTCCCGGTTACCGGCGAGGAACTGCATGCGGAAGCCTCCTAGGGTCTGGCCCGCGGAAAGTCCTGCGGTGATGGCGGTTCCTGCAGGGATGGTGGCGATGAACGAAGAAATACCGTTGTTGGTGGTGGCGAGCACGGTGCCCCCCGCGACGGTAGGTCCATTGATCAGGCTGGTGCCACGGGGATCGACTGCTCCGTCCGGGTAGATGATAGCTTCGGTGACCGAGTTCAGGGTGGTGGCACCCGAGAGGGAGATTCCGCTGGTGAGGTAGGCCTGGACCGGGTCGTTGAGGTCCGAAAAGGTGAGGCTATTGAGAATCGAGTCTGGCTGCGTGGTTCCGGGGAACCAGCCGAGGCGGTTGCCGCGGGTGAGGTAGCTGTTGATAGCAAGAACTGGTTTAGTGACCTGGGAATTCCAAGGCAGCGTTTTCGCTGCGGAGTCCATGACCGAGCTGAGGATGCTGCGGCCGAGGATCACGAGATCGTACGAATTCAGAGCGGCCACATCGGCGGCGCTGAGCGTGGCGGCCCCGGCGGCAGGATTGAAGCGGGTCACCGTGTGGCCCGCTCCGGACAGCAGGGAAACGAATCCTTCGTCTGCGTAGGGACCGGGGCCGCCTCCAAACACGCCGACCGCGCCGCCATCGTTGTCCGAAGCCGTGGTGCCGATGGGAATGAGGTCGGAAACCCAGAGGATCGTGCCAGCCGGGGCAGCGGTGGCGGAAAGCATGAGGATGGAAGCCAGGAAAGACGCAGTTTTCATGAGAAACTCTGAATTATGCAGATTTTAATGGAGCGAACCATGCTTCCGCAACGGAAAAGTCACTCACAATGCCCTGCTGTGTGACAAAAAAGCCCGCTCTCCGTGGTGGGGAGAGCGGGCGATGAAGTGGACGGGGTATGCGGCCGGGATTAGCGGCGGCCCTTGCGGCGGGCGGCGTCGTATCCGGCCTCGTAACCGCGTTTGAAGGTTTCGTGGGTGGACGAGTCGTACATTTTCTTGTGATTGGTCATATGCTTGTCCTTGCCGCGGTAGAAGTCGTCCTGGCCGAGTCGGTAGGCCATGTCGTAGACTTTGGCTTTGTCATTGTTCCATGCGCCGGGTCGGCCGGGGGCGGTTTCGTAGTAGCCAGGGCCCTGGTTGTAGTAACCCGGGCGGTTGTTGTTGTAGTAGCCTGAGCCGTGCTGGTGATAGCCGTTGTCGTAGTAGCCTGG
>CAZSDE010000033.1:0-4716 GCA_964605435.1 uncultured Akkermansia sp. | reverse complement strand
TGGCGGGGGTGGTGGGTATCCGGGGCCGTAGCCCGGACCGTAACCCGGGGTGGCGGAGGCACCGGCGAGTGCGTTGACGGTGGCCGGGTCGATGCAGCTGGTGAGGGAGAGCGCCGCGAGGAGGGCGGCCGTGATGCGGAGGAATGACCTGAAGATCATGATGGTAGTGGTGGATGGGATGGGGCCGCGCTTCTCGCATCGGCATGGGAGGGGATAGCCGAAGCGGCTGGGGGAATGCAAGCCGTCAGTGTGGGGGTCCCTTGAACAAGGGAGCGCCCGCGCCGGGGGAGACCGGGGCGGGCGCGGGGAACGGGGTGGAGAGCGGGATCAGTTGGCCGAGACCTTGGGGGCTTCGGTGGTGGCTGGTTCCTTGTGATGGCTGAGGACGAAGGCGACGACCTTGGCGATGTCGCCGGGGGAGAGAACCTGTTCCCATGGGGGCATCTGGATGGCCTGGGTTTTGTCCGGTGTTCCCTTTTGGACGAGTTTGAAGAGGTCCATGGGATTGGCTCCGTATTTCCATTCCGCGTCATTGAGCGGGAGGCCTGGGAGTTTAGCGCCCGCGAGGGTGGCGCTGAGGTCGGTGGCGTGGCAGACGACGCAGAATTTCTGGTAGGTGGCGGCACCCTGATCGGTGATCTGGGTATTGCGGCTCCATTCCCAGAGGACCTTGTCATCCAGTTTGGCGAGCATGGCTTCCAGTTCGCGGGCCTTGGTCTGCTGGATGGCGGTGATCTGGCTGGTGACGCGTTCGTGGTCAGTCTGGAACTGGCCGAGGTTGTAGTAGAGGAACCAGTAGATGACGAACCATGCGATGGCGAAGTAGAATGTGAAGAGCCACCAGTTCGGCAGTTTCTGATCGTATTCCTCGATGCCGTCGAAGACGTGGGGGCGGAGAACGGGGGCGTTCGGGTCGGCTGGCTGCTGCGGGGTGTGGTCCGGCGTGGTATTATTCATGGTCGCGGGGAGCGGAAGGTTCGTCGTCGATGGGGAGCTGGCCCATGCGGGTGGCGTCATCCTTCTGGAGCCGGAGGGCCCGTACGAAGAAGAACACGAAGACCGCGAGGGTGAGGACAAAGGCGCCGATGGTGGCGACGCTTTGCCATTCCCACGTTTCAGGATGGAGTCGGCGGAACATGGATGGGAAGGTGCTTGGGTTCCGTGTTGGCTGATTTACTGGCCGGGGGCCGGGGTAGTGGCGACGGGCCGGTACTCATCCGGGTTGCCTGGCTGGAAGAGCGGGCGGTCGTCCCGGCGGTTTTCCGCTGGCTTCTTTTCTTCCCATGATCCGAGGGCCTTGAGGTAGGCGACGAGGGCGATCATCTGGCTGTCCGGGGCGACGTTCTGGCCCTGGCCCTTGAGGACTTCGCTGATTTCGATGGCTTGCTTGCGGGCCTTGTCCTTGATTTCGTCACCCGTCATGGGTTCGTAGGGAACGCCGAGGCGGCGCTGGGCGGCGATCTTGCCTGGGAGGGCGTTGATGTCGGCCTTCTTCTCGAGGAGCCATGGGTAATTGGGCATGGTTGTGTTGGGGTCCATGTCGCGTGGGTTGCGGAGGTGAATGACCTGCCATGTGTAGTCGCGCTTGGTGCCTTCGCGGGCGAGGTCCGGGCCGGTGCGTTTGCTGCCCCACTGGAAGGGGTGGTCGTAGATGGATTCGCCGAGTTGGCTGTAATCGTCCGGGCGGCCGGTGCCGTAGCGGAGGACATCCGGGACCATCTGACGGATCATCTGGGAATGGCAGTTGTAGCAGCCTTCCGAGACATAGATGTCACGGCCGCAGAGTTCGAGAGGGGTGTAGAGTTTCTGGATGCGGCCTTCGATGCGGTCGCCGCGGTTCACGAGCACGGTCGGGATGATCTGGAGGAGGCCGCCGATGGCGACGGCGATGAAGGTGAGGACCGTGAAGGGCAGGTAGTTGTCGAGGAGTTTCTCGTACCAGAACGACCACGACTGGTTGGCGGCCTTGAAGCGGGCGACGGCTTTGATGCAGAGGGCGATGCCGCCGGCGAGGGCTCCGACATTGGCGTAGCTGGGGAGGAAGAACCAGAGGCAGCAGAAGAAGATGCCGAGGATGGTGTAGAGGATGGGGTCGTTGATGAAGACATCCTTCCATGGCATGGAGTCGTGCTTCTTCGGTTCGACGAACACTTCGCGGGTTTCCGTGACTGGTTTGCCGGCGCGGATGGTGAGGACGAGGTTGCCGACCATGACGAGGTAGCCGAGCAGGTAGAGGCCGCCTCCGACGGTACGGATGGCCATGAGGGGCTTGATGCGTTCGAGGGTTTCGACGAATTCGTATTTCGGCAGGGTGCCGTCGGCATTGAGCTGATTGAGCATGAGGCCCTGGGTGATGCCGGAGGCCCACATGGAGGCGACGTAGAGGAGGATTCCGACGGTACCGACCCAGAAGTGCATGTTGGCGGCGGCGATGGAATGCAGTGGGCGGCCCCAGAGTTTCGGGACGATCCAGTAGAACATGCCTGCTGCCATGAAGCCATTCCAGCCCAGGGTACCGGCGTGCACGTGGCCGATGGTCCAGTCGGTGTAGTGCGAGAGGGCATTGACGGCGCGGATGGAGAGGAGGGGGCCTTCGAAGGTGGACATGCCGTAGAAGGTGATGGCGGCGACGAAGAATTTGATGACTGGGTCCGTGCGCAGTTTATCCCATGCGCCGCGGAGGGTGAGGAGGCCGTTGAGCATGCCGCCCCAGCTGGGGGCCCAGAGCATGAGGCTGAAGAGCATGCCGAGCATCTGGAGCCAGCGGGGCAGGGAGGTATTGAGGAGGTGGTGCGGGCCGGCCCAGATGTAGATGAAGACGAGGGACCAGAAGTGAATGATGGAGAGGCGGTAGCTGTAGACTGGTCTTCCGGCCGCTTTCGGCATGAAGTAGTACATGATGCCGAGGATGGGGGTGGTCAGGAAGAAGGCGACGGCATTGTGGCCATACCACCACTGCACGAGAGCGTCCTGGACGCCTGCAAAGATGGGGTAGCTGTGCGTCAGGCTCGTGGGCAGCGACAGGTGATTGACGATGTAGAGCATCGCGACCGTGATGATGGTGGCGATGTAGAACCAGAGGGCCACGTAGAGGCTTGGTTCATTTCTCTTCTTGAGGGTCCAGAAGAAATTGATGGCGAAGACGACCCAGATGAGGGCGACGGCGATGTTGATGGGCCAGATCAGTTCGGCGTATTCCTTTCCGCGGGTGAGACCGGCTGGGAGGGTAACGGCGGCGGCCACGATGATGAGCTGCCATCCCCAGAAGTGGATGGAGGAGAGCAGGTCCGAGGCCAGTCTGGCTTTGCAGAGCCGCTGGGTGGAGTAGTAGATGCCTGCGAACATCATGTTGCCGACGAAGGCGAAGATGGCGGCATTGGTGTGGAGCGGGCGGAGGCGGCCGAAGGTGAGGAATTCGAGGCCTTCCGACTTGATGGCGCCGAGGGTGATGGTTTCGAGGAATTTGCCATTCATCTGCCACCAGCTGAGCTGGGTGGCGGCGATGAAGCCGACGAGGAGACCGACGATGCCCCAGATGATGGAGGCGAGGGTGAACCTCCGGACGGTCCGGTCATCGAACTCGATGGTGGTTTTGACTGCGTTTGCGTTCATGGATGGGAATGGGGGAATGGTCCTGTCAGAGAGGCGGTTTTGGTTCCGTTGCTTTGGTGGAGGAGGGGTCGTCGAGCGGGAGGAGGGAGTCGTGTTCCGGGCCGGTTTCGCGGCGGCGGAGGTGTTCGCCGAGGAAGGCGATCACGAAGACTGCGGAGAGGCAGAGGCTGACGAGGAGGGTGACGAGGAGGGCGTTCACGAGTGGGATAGTTTTCCGGCGGTGGGGAAGGGGAGCACGGTGCTGCGGCTGCTGCTGCGCAGGGGTTGGGAAAGGGTGCGCAGATCCTGCGGGGCCGGGCGGCTCAGGGCAGCGGCCCATTCAAGGAGGGAATCGCTGAGGATCGGCACGACTGGAGCGGCTTCCATCTGGGGAAGGCTGACGGCCAGATGGCAGGTAGAGGCGAGGGCTTCTGCGGTGGTGCGGTTGGCCGCGGCGTCGGTTACCCATGCGAGGTACTGAGCATCGGCGGCGGCCAGATCCGATGGTCCGGCGTCTGGTGGCAGCGAGCCGGCGTCACGGAGTTTCTGCAGTCGGTAGGAATCGCCGGCATGGAACCAGATATGGAAGGTGTGCGGGTGGATTGTTCCGAGAAGCGCTGCGCCGGGGTAATCAAGAACGGCGCAGCCTGAGCGGGCGATGAGCGAGGCCAGAGCGGCGGCGGCTGCGCGTCTTCTGCGCAGTCCGCACTGATCGCCTGGGCAGGCGCAGCCAGAGCAATTATCGCGGGCCGCGAGGGATTTTCCGCCGAGCATCTGGAGAGGCGAGGTGGCGAGTTCGAGCAGGGTATCGGCATCGAAGGAGCGCCAGCCTTCCGGGGCGAGGTCGTCGGTACTGCTGAGATATTCCGCCATGGCGGCGGCGGTGCCGGGAGGGATGGCACCGGGCATCCCGTTGATGGTGATGGCGGGGCGCGCTGGCTGAGCAGAACCGCAGGCAGCGTGGCGGGCCGCTGCGGCGAGCCATCGGTCGAGTTGCTGGGTGGCGGAGGTTGGAGGCATGGTTGGAGGCGGAAGGCAGCTGGGGAGAGCATGGGGTATTCCGTGGCGGGATGCTCCGCGGCGCTTGTGATGTTTTGTGCAGAAATTGCCAGGGTGGCGAGCCGT
>CAZSDE010000032.1:5331-14898 GCA_964605435.1 uncultured Akkermansia sp. | reverse complement strand
TCGCTCGCCGATTCCCCGGGCATGGCCGAATACGCCGCCCGCACCCTTGCCGCCGCCAGGCTCACCGCCCCGCAGCGCGACCGCCTCCTTCCGGAAATCCCGCGGGCCTCTCTTCTGCTCCGTCCAGTCATTCTGAAGGCATTCGCCGGTGTCACAGAGGAACGCAGCGCGCACGCTCTCCTCCATTCCCTGCGCGATTCCGGAGCCCTCGCCACTCTGCCACGAGGCGCGCTCGACGAATGCTTCGCCTCAGCCCCAGCTGTGGTCAGGGATGACCTCGCCGCCGCCCGCAAGGCCCTCTCCCCAGACGCGGGAGCCCGGCGCACCCGGCTCGACGAACTCGAGAAATCGCTGCCCCCCGGCGACCCCCAGAGGGGCAAAGTCGTCTTCCAGAGCGCCGCCGCTTCCTGCGCCCTCTGCCATCAGGCCGGCTACCTCGGCCGACCCTTCGGGCCAGACCTCTCCCGCATCGGCAGCATCCGCACCCGCCGAGACCTCCTCGAAGCCATCGCCTTTCCCTCCGCCAGCTTCGTCCGCAGCTTCGAACCCATCGAAATCAAAAAGACCGACGGTTCCCTCGTCCATGGCCTCCTCGCCGGACAGAACAATACCGCCATCACCCTCGCCACCAGCCCCCTCACACCCGCCCGCAGCATTCCCCGTCAGCAGATCGCCAGCGTCGCACCCGCTCCCGCCTCCCTTATGCCCGAGGCCATCGACCGCATCCTCTCCCCGGCCCAACTCGCCGACCTCATCGCCTTCCTCCTCTCTCTCCGCTGATCCCACCGCCCCGGATACCTGCCCCGGATGGTCCGCCGCCTATCGTAAATTCCTTGGAGTCTTGGGGTTGGGCTTTTAGAAATTCAATGATTTCCAAGTTTTTCTACTTGATTGCTGCGCTTTTTTCAGTAAAAAACATTAACCTTGAGGCTATCCTGAAAATCAATTTTTCATGACCTTAGGCGTATTATCCCACCACGCTGCGACGACAAGCCATCTGCAGTGCGCCTACCCCGCATTGCACGCACGCAGAAATGTTCATGAGAGCCTCTTCGAGAAGACTGGCCACGGGCGGTAGCGTGAGCAAAGCGCAGGCCCCGTCCGCAGGGGTCCATCCGCAGGGATGGTGATTCCCTCACCCCTCAAATGCGCCGCCACTCTTTCCAACACCCCGGAACCCGGATCCGCGGCCGATCCCGGTTTTTCAACGGCCTCCAGACTGCGGGTTGTCCGCGGTACCGGGATATGCGTAAATAACCACGCACAAAGTCACGCATTTACTGTCAGCGAGTACTGATTCGCGCTGGGTCGCCATCTGCGGGGGCCAGAACGCGGAGAACGTTCAGTGGTGCCGAATGATCAAAGCCCGTGCATGCCGCCTTGCGCCTCTCTGGTACGGCGTGCATCAACCACTCAGGTGGCTGCCGCTGTTGGTTGGGCCACGGAGCAATTCCAAAGCTTCCCTCATGAAATCATGAAAGACCTGCCTGTTAGAGTCTATTCCCCTGAACCGGCGATCCAGCACCCTGCTGTCATGGCCCGGGACCTCTGGAACGACCTCAAGGCAGGGCGCGAACTTGCCTGGAGGCTGTTCATCCGCGATCTCAGTGCGCAGTTCCGGGCGACCTGGCTCGGCTACGTGTGGGCCTTTCTGCCTGCCCTCGTTTCATCGCTGACGTTCATCTTTCTGCAGAGTCAGGGCATCGTCAGAATCGAAGGCACCGGGATCCCCTATGCTGCCTTCGCCATGATGGGGACCCTGCTCTGGCAGACCTTTGTCGATGCCATCAGCTCGCCCGTGGCTTCCGTAAGCTCAGCGCGCTCCATGCTCACGAAGATCAACTTCCCGAGGGAGGCGATCCTCATGTCCGGGCTCTGCATGGTCTTCTTCAATTTTCTCGTGCGCCTGCTGCTCATGATCGGCGTGATGGCATGGTGGAAAATCATTCCCGGTCCAGGAATCGCTCTATTTCCAGTGACCGTCCTTAGCCTGCTCCTCTGTGGTTATGCCGTGGGACTGATCATTCTCCCGGTTGGCAGCCTGTACGGAGATGTCGCCCGGGGCATCAGCATCGTCACCCAGTTCTGGATGCTGCTGACCCCGGTTGTATACCCCGCCCGCACGACCGGACTGGCCGGATGGCTGGCCACATGGAACCCGATCGCGCCAATCATCACCACGGCCCGCGAATCCCTCACCAATCAGCCCTTTTCCCATCTGCCGGCCTTCTGGATCATTACAGTGGCGGCGCTCCTCATCTCGCTTGTC
Organism: uncultured Akkermansia sp.; assembly: GCA_964605435.1. Classification (GTDB taxonomy): domain Bacteria; phylum Verrucomicrobiota; class Verrucomicrobiia; order Verrucomicrobiales; family V1-33; genus V1-33. The sequence continues at coordinate 12,629 of CAZSDE010000032.1, read as the reverse complement.
GGTCTCATTGCCTTCCGCCTCGTGATGCCGCGAATCATCGAACGGATGGGCAGCTGAGGCGGAACTGCGGATTACCTATGGGCCGCTGGCGGCCCGCAAAGCGGAGCGAAAGTACCATCCTTACCGCTGCTGTCAGCCCCTCGAAAGGCAACGGGCACAGCCAGTTTCCACTTTTGTCTACCCATCATGCTGAGCGAGCCAAGGCAGCCGTCCTCCAGGGAAACCCTCGTCAGTGTCGCGGGAGTCTCGAAGAAGTTCTGCCGTTCCCTCAAGAAGTCGCTCTGGTATGGCCTGCAGGACATGGCGGGCGAACTCAATCCGTTCCGGAAGATCGCTGCGGATTCACGAGGCGAAGCAAAGGCAGGCACCCTGCGCCCCGGGGAGTTCTGGGCGGTCCGCGATGTTTCCTTCGAACTCCGGCGGGGCGAATGCCTCGGCCTGATCGGTCACAACGGCGCTGGCAAAACCACGCTCCTGAGGATGCTCAATGGCCTCATCAGCCCGGATGGCGGCAGCATCACGATGCGCGGACGGGTGGGGGCTCTCATTGCCCTCGGGGCTGGGTTCAATCCGGTGCTGACCGGCCGGGAGAATGTGTACGTCAATGCCTCCATCCTCGGACTCTCGGCAAGGGAAACGGACGAACGCATCGAGGAAATCATCGATTTTGCGGGAATCGGCGAATTCATCGATGCGCCTGTGCAGAGCTATTCGTCAGGCATGCAGGTGAGGCTTGGCTTTGCGGTGGCCACTGCACTCGAGCCCGACGTGCTGATTCTGGATGAGATTCTCGCAGTAGGCGATGCCTCGTTCCGCCACCGCTGCTACCAGCGGATCAACCGGATCATGAAAAACTGTGCGGTAATCCTTGTGTCGCACAGCATGGAGCAGATTGCGGCCGTGGCGCGGTCTGTCGGTTTCATGGACCATGGAAAATTCACTCTTTTCAACGATCCACTGGAAGGCATTCTCGCCTATAACGACGCCAATGACGCCCATGGGTCCTCCGCAGATGGCGGTCGCGTTTTTGCCGTGTATCCTCCCTTCACCGATGTGAAGGTGCATGTTCCCGCGGAACCTGTCAGCTATCAGGGCCCTATGGACGTCGAGGTGGAGATTCATTCGGAGGCTCCCATCGAGCATCTCGTGTTCTCTTTTTCAGCCGTAAACCGTGCCGAGCAGACAGTCATGAACTGGAACCTGCGCAATCAGGATCACAAGGTCCGGCTTCCAGCGGGGCATTCCCGCTTCCGCTTCCACATCGCCAGCCTGCAGCTGCACCCGGGCGATTATCAGTGGAATCTGTGGGTCGGTCCATGCGGGGCCATCGAACCGTGCCTTTATGCGATGCGCGCAGGGCAATTCCGTGTGACCAGCCGTTTCGAACCTATCGGGGATATCCCCTATCTGCCTGCTCCCGATTCCTTTGACCTTATTCCGGTTCCGGGGAACTCGGTCCCGGAGCCGTGGCAGCAGACCTCTCACCAGTAAACGAAATGCTATCAGGGAAATCCATTCTCATTACCGGAGGCACCGGTTCTCTCGGAAAAGAACTCACCAGGACGATCCTTGCCCGCTGGCCGGACGTGAAGCGCCTCGTCATCTTTTCCCGGGACGAGCAGAAGCAGTTTCTCATGGCAGAGGAATTCCCGGAGTCACGGTACCCCGCCCTCCGCTACTTCATCGGCGATGTCCGGGATATCGACCGACTCAAGCGTGCCTTCACCGGGGTGGACTACGTCATTCACGCCGCGGCCATGAAGCACGTGCATATCGCGGAGTACAATCCCGACGAGTGCGTGAAGACCAACGTCGGCGGGGCCGAAAATGTCATCCGGGCGGCGCTCGGATCTGGAGTCACCAAAGTGGTGGCTCTTTCCACGGACAAAGCCTGCGCTCCCACCAACCTTTATGGAGCGACCAAGCTGACCTCTGACAAGCTCTTCATTGCTGCCAATAATATCCGGGGAACTCAGGACATCCGCTTCTCAGTGGTGCGCTACGGAAACGTCATGGGTTCAAATGGATCGGTGATCCCGTTCTTCCTCCGCAAGCGAAGCGAGGGGGTTCTGCCCATCACGGATCCGGCCATGACGAGATTCAACATTTCCCTGGAGGATGGTGTCGGCATGGTCCTGCATGCCCTCGAGCATGCATGGGGCGGCGAACTGTTCGTGCCCAAGATCCCTTCTTACCGGATCACGGAACTGGCTGAGGCGATCGGTCCCTCTTGCGAGCACCAAGTCGTGGGTCTCCGCCCCGGTGAGAAGATCCACGAGGAGATGATCACCAGTTCGGATTCCTTCTCCACCTACGACCTCGGGAAATACTATGTGATTCTTCCGCAGGTGCCCGTCTGGAACCGGGAACAGTTCATCAGCACCTTCGGGGCCAGACCCGTCACCCCCGGATTCAGCTATTCCTCTGGAGCCAACGAAGAATGGCTCTCGGTGGAACAGATCCGCAGCCTCATCCGGACGCACCTTGACCCGGATTTCACGCCTGTGTGAAGCCCGCGGCCGCACCGGTGGCTACGGGCGGCGGGCCCTATTCCAGAAGCCTTCGTTGCGCCGCAGTCGAAGGGTCCCGACCCGCCCCAAGCCTCAGCAAGGTGACTCCCTGCGGGATTCTGTCTGATCCCTTTTGAATCCGCCAGCCGCTACCATACCTGCCTCTTCCTGAAACATCATGAAAAGCCGACCGATGGACAGCCAGCCGCATCCGCAGGGAATCATTCCATACGGGCGGCAGACGATTGATGACGACGACATCCATGCGGTGGTGGCAGCCCTTCGCTCCGACTACCTTACTTCCGGTCCGGAGGTGGAGCGATTCGAGACTGAGTTCGCGGCCATGGCAGGCGCAAAGCACGCCGTCGCCGTGAACAGCGCGACGGCTGCGCTCCACCTCGCCATGAAGGTTCTCGGGATTGGATCCGGGGACAGGGTCATCACGACGCCGAATACCTTTGTGGCATCGGCGAACGCGGCAGCCTATGTGGGTGCCACCCCGGACTTTTCCGATATCTGTGCAGGATCATGGAATCTTGATCCTCGGCAACTGGAGGAGAACTGGAAACCGGATGCCAAAGCAGTTGTGGCAGTGGACTACGCAGGTTGTCCATGCAACATGCCGGAGATTGCGCGCATTGCCCGGCAGCACGGAGCGAAGGTGATTGAAGATGCCTGCCATGGAGTGGGCTCCGTCTTCCATGCAGAGGGACGCCCATGGAGAACCGGAGAACACCGCTGGGCTGACATTACCACATTTTCCTTCCACCCCGTCAAGACGATGACAACAGGTGAAGGGGGGATGCTGGTGACAGATAATGGTGAATGGGCCGAACTGGCCAGAAGGCTTCGCTCTCATGGGATCACGAGGGCCCCGGAATCGTTCCGGGGACTGACCCGGCCGGATGATTGCCAAGGCGCGCCGCAGACAGGCTTTCCCGTGGATACGCTCAGGGAGACTGGGCCGTGGTATTACGAAATGCAGGATCTGGGCTGGAACTACCGCATTACGGACATTCAGTGCGCCCTCGGCCGTAGCCAACTGAGGAAGTTGCCGCAGTTCATCGCGAGGCGACAGGAGATCGCCCGGAGGTACAGCGAGGCGATGGCAGACCTTCCATGGCTGGAAACGCCCGCCCTGGCGGAACCCCGGCTGACAGAGGCCTCTGCGCATCAGTTCCACTACGGTGCTGGAGATGTCTCGCTGCACCTCTATACGGTGCAGATGGATTTCGCGTCGCTGGGTCAGTCAAGAACGCGCATCATGGAGTTGCTCCGTTCCAGGGGAGTTGGAACACAGGTACTCTACATTCCCGTATACCTGCAGCCATGGTACCGGCGCACATTCGGCTATGTGCCCGGCAAGTGTCCGGTCGCGGAGCAGTTCTATGCACGCGCACTCAGCCTGCCCCTGTTTCCCGCGATGGCGGACGAGGATGTCGACCGCGTGATTTCCGCAGTCAGGTCCCTCACCCCGGCCTGAGGCGGTGCAACGCGGAGCAAGCAGCTGTTCACGGCCGATTCGTCCACGGGATGGAGCGGCCTTTCATCAATGACCTATGGAAACCAGCCTCCCCATTCTTGTGGTGAGGGCCGATGCTTCATCAGCCATCGGGTCTGGTCATGTCATTCGCATGACGGCGCTGGCGCAGGCATGGCAGCAGCAGGGCGGCCGGGTTCTGTTTGCCTGTGCCGAAATCCCCGACGGCATGATTGGCATGATGGAAGAGGAAGGCTTCCCGCTGCATCGTCTGCCAGTGGCCATCGGGAGTCCCGATGATCTGGATGCTTTGAACGCTTTATGCCATCAGGCCGCCGCATCAGCCGGAGCGGTAGTCGCTCTTGATGGATACCGCTTTGGAAAAGACTATCAATCGGGAGTCAAAGCCCATGGATGGCTTTTGCTGATGATGGATGATGATGGGCGTGCGGATGCGGCGTCGGCAGACTGGATCGTGAATCAGAATCCCGGGGCGCATGCTTCCCTGTACGGACCCAGTGCCAGCACCAATGACAGACTGCTCGAGGGAGCAAGGTATGCCCTGCTGCGGAAGGATTTCGCGCGCTATGCGGAATGGCATAGGGACGTGAACGCGGAAGGCCGCAATGTCCTTGTGACCTTCGGCGGAAGCGACCCTGCCAACCTGACGCCGGACGCGATCGGTGCCCTCGCGGGACGGAATCTGAACCTCCGGGTCGTTGTTGGGCCCGGCTACCGGAATCAGGAGGCTGTCCATGCTGCCATGGAGCGGCATCGTCACGCGTTCCGAACAGCCGAGACAGTCGTGAATCCCCGCAGCATGGCAGATCTCATGGCCTGGGCTGACGTCGCGGTGGCTGCGGCGGGCTCCACTGCCTGGGAGATATGCTTCATGGGCCTTCCAGCCATCTTTGTTCAGGTGGCCGCTAATCAGGAGACCGTGATGAGGTCCATTGCCGGGCAGCGGCTCGGAGTAGTGCTCGCCGGAAGTCCTGCCGCGGCCATCCAGTCGCTCGGCACCGCTGTCAGCGAATTGGTCGCCGATCCCGTGGGACGTGCCGGACTGGCGCGGACAGCGGTCGAAACGGTGGATGGGTTCGGTGCTGACCGCATTTGCGCCCAACTCTGCGGGCGTCCGGAGTTAGCGTTGCGCCGGGCAGTGAGCGCGGACGCGGAGATCCTCTGGGAATGGGCAAATGACCCGACGACACGCGCACAGTCCTTTCAGACCGCACCGATTCCACTGGATGGCCATGTCCGCTGGTTTGAGGCGCGCCTAAGGGATCCAGCCTGCCATTTCTGGGTGGCCGAATCCGGAGGGCGCATTCCAGTGGGCTGCGTCCGGTTTGATGCAGATCAGGATGCCGCCGTCGTCTCGCTCAACCTCGCACCGGGTTACCGGGGCAGGGGAATTGGACGTCAGCTTCTGCAGCTTGCCTGCCGGCAGTATTTCCGCACCAGTTCCGCTCCAGTCATCCGCGCGCTCATTAAGTCCGGGAACGCCGCTTCCATAAGGACATTTCTTTCGTGCGGGTTTCACATCACATCCGAAACCAGTATTCCGGACGCGCCCGTCCTCGAAATGATCAGGCGGCGCCGGTCCATAACGCCCTCGGGAACATGAATATCGCAGGCAGACAAATCGGAGCCGGTCATCCGGCCTACGTCATCGCCGAGATGTCGGCGAATCACGGGCAATCGCTTGAGCGGGCCATCGAACTGGTGCGGGCAGCGGCCCATGCCGGAGCTGACGCCGTGAAGCTCCAGACTTACACGCCAGATACCCTCACGATTGACTGCCGGAAGCCGGAGTTCCTGATTGGAAAGGGAACAATCTGGGAGGGAAAGAATCTCTACGAACTCTATGCGGAGGCCTATACTCCATGGGAATGGCAACCGACGCTCAAGGCAGAAGCCGAAAGACTGGGCATGCACTGCTTCTCGACCCCATTTGATGAATCTGCAGTGCGATTCCTCGAATCACTGGGGGTGCCGGCCCACAAAATCGCCTCTTTTGAATTGGTTGACACGGAGTTGCTGAGAAATGTGGCCGCCACCGGAAAGCCTGTGATCCTATCGACTGGAATGGCATCGCTGGCCGAGATTGACGAGGCGGTCAGATGCCTCCGCATGGCAGGATGCCGCGAACTGGCACTTCTCAAATGTACCAGTGCCTATCCTGCTCCGCCCGAGGAGATGGATCTGAGGACGATTCCGCATCTTGCCGAGGCATTCGCCGTTCCTGCGGGTCTCTCTGACCATACCCTTGGATCAGCGGTTCCTGTCGCTGCGGTGGTGCTGGGAGCATGCATTGTCGAAAAGCATCTGACGCTTCGGCGCAGTGATGGCGGGCCCGATGGGGCCTTTTCCATGGAACCGGAAGAGTTCCGGGCCATGGTGGAAGCGATCCGCACCGCAGAGCGGGCTCTGGGGCGGGTCAGCTACGACGTCACGGCGAGGGAACTGTCCAGCAGGATGTTCCGCAGGTCACTCTTCGTCGTGATGGACATAAAGGCCGGGGATCCGTTCACGAGGGATAATGTCAGGTCCATCCGCCCGGGCATGGGAATGGCTGTGAGCAAACTCGACCGGATTCTGGGGAAGCGGGCGGCGGTGGACCTTGAGCGCGGAACACCCCTTGAGGAATCGCACGTCGCCGCAACTGCCCCGGACAACGGCAATCGCCGAATCAATCAGGAGGACTCCCCATGAGTTCCGACGCCATTGCGATCATTCCCGCCCGCGGAGGAAGCAAACGAATTCCCAGGAAGAACATCCGTCCTTTTGCAGGCAAGCCAGTCATCGCCCGGGCCATCGGGACTGCCCGCGCTGCCGGATGCTTCACCAGAATCATCGTGTCGACCGACGACGAGGAGATTGCCCGGGTTGCGCTCGAGTCCGGGGCGGAAACACCATTTCTCCGCGGCCGGGAGCTTGCCGACGACCATGCCGGCACGCTTCCGGTCATCCAGGATGCGGTTCGGCGGCTTGAACTTCCCGCGGAAAGCATAGTGGCCTGCATTTACCCGGTGGTGCCGCTGCTGAGGTCGGCTGTACTCGCCGAGGCCTGCGCCAGACTCCGGCAGTCCCCCGACGTCAGCTTTGTGATTGCCGCCGCCGCCTTCGAATGTCCCGTTCAGCGCGGCTTTCAGTTCAGCCCGGAGGACGGTCTGAAGATGCTGTTCCCGGATATGTACAGTGTGCGGTCCCAGGACCTTCCGCCGGTGTATCACGACGCGGGGCAGTTCTACTTTGCGAAGGCTGCGACCTGGCTCGCCGCAACGCGTATCTACCTGCACGATGCCGTT
>CAZSDE010000032.1:0-5321 GCA_964605435.1 uncultured Akkermansia sp. | reverse complement strand
GTGTCGATGTTGATACCGAAGAGGACTGGCGCTGGGCTGAGCGGCTTTTCACCATGTCCGCGCCCAAGGAGTGAATTTAGTCCAGGAACATCCACCCGGTCCCCATGCATCGCCGCCCGGCAGAGAGACCGTTCCCCGAAATCAAAACTGATCGCGACATGAACACTACCCCATTGGATTCCTCTCCGGCAATGGCTGCCATCGCTCCGTCTACCCGGTCCGGCCTGGCACCATCCGATCTGAACCTTCCGCAGGTGCACCTCGTGGCGAGGAACCCCGGAAAGGGTGAGCGCACGGGCTGGTCTTTCCATTATGGAGCAGTTGAAACGGCTTCCTCATACGCCGGGATCCGCATCCCTTCCGAGGCATTCGATGCCATCTGGGCGCATGGCTGCTGTCCTCCCTGGCTGGGATATTCCGCCGGTACTTTGTGCTATGCTTCGCCGGTCTGGAAAGAAATCCCCATCCTGGCATGGCGGCAGGACCTGGCGGATCGCATGACTGCGGAAGGAGCGCAGCATGTCACCCTCACTGGTGCCCCCATTCTCTACTCAAACCATCAGGCACGCAGGCGGATGCCACGCAGCCTCCTTGTCATGCCGATGCACACTCTGCAAGGCCAGGATAACCATGACCGCGCCGCCCTTCAGCGGTACGCTGATGAGATTGCCGGGTTCGCCCATCATTTCTCCAGGGTTGTGGTCTGCGTGCATGCTGGATGCCGCACGAATGGGCTCTGGCACCGGGAGTTTGGCGTCCATTCGATACCGGTCATCGATGGAGCCGATGCCAATGACGTGAACGCCCTCGCCCGCATGAAGAGCTTCTTCAGCGGATTCGAGAGCATGACCACCAACGGCTGGGGCAGTCATGTGGCCTATGCTCTGGCGTTTGGCTGCCGTGTCTCGATCTTCGGGAAAGCCCTCAGCATGCCCCGGCAGCAGTACCTCAAGGATAGAACCTGGCAGCTCGCGCCACGGGATCTCGATATTCTGCTGGCGGCGGAGAGGGACGGACTTGACCGGAAGCACCTTGCGGATTTCTGCCGGGACCCGAACGATGGAAAAGCCAATGTCGAAATGGGAAGGTTCCTGATTGGAGCGGATCACCAGCTTTCGCCTGCCGAGATGAAGAGACTCCTCGTGCGGGTCACTGGAGGGCCGTTGCGGCATGCCGCGCGCCATGCCCGGGATCTCATGCGCCGGGCCGCGGCAGGCTTACGCGGGTCATGAATTGCGCGGAAGCATGCGTGATTTCCGGACCTTCACTCCGAAACAATCCCATTGGCGCTTCGGTTGCGCCGCAGGAACTATTGGAAAGATATCCTCGCCATGAAACCAGCATCGCTTTGCTTTCTGAGCGCCATGTCGGCTGAGCCGTGGGGTGGATCGGAGATTCTCTGGAGCGAATCCGCCCGCATTGCCCTGGGGCGAGGGCACCGGGTTATGGTCTCGGTAACTCGATGGCCCCGCAGGGCTCCGGCCGTTGACGAACTGGTCGGGTGCGGGGCTGAACTGGATGAACGAGGCTTGGTCCCGCCCAGCAGTATTCAGCGGATGGGAGATATCGTGCGCAGACGCATCCTCAGGCAGCGGGTGCCCGACCACGCAGTTGTCCGCAGCAGGAACGCCATCCGGAGTTTCCGGCCTGATCTAGTCTGTGTTTCCAACGGGGTGGTCGCCTGCGGTCTCGACTGGATGGATTGGCTGCGGGAGGAAGGAATCCGCTACGTGTCGGTGTGTCAGGCCAATACCGAATGGGTCTGGCCGTCGGAGCCGGAAGCCCAGCGCTTGATTGCCTGCTACGCGGGAGCGGAGCGGTCCTACTTCGTCTCGGAGGCCAACCGCAGACTGTTTGAGCATCAGACCGGTTTCCGTCTCACCAATGCGGAAGTGGTGCGCAATCCATTTCTGGTTCCCTATGCAGCCGACTGTCCTTGGCCGGAGAACGCCACAGATGTTCTCAGGTTTGCCTGCGTGGGGCGGCTCAATCCCGCTCCGAAGGGCCAGGACCTGATCCTCGAAGTGCTGGCCATGCCGAAGTGGAGGCAGCGCCCGGTGCGTTGCTCCTTCTTCGGCAGAGGTGCCGCCCAACCGGGACTGGCAAGGCTCGCGGCTATGCTCGGCGTCGCGGACAGGGTGGACTTCTGCGGACATGTCTCCTCGGTGGAATCGGTCTGGCAGAACCACCATGCCCTGCTGCTGCCTTCCCGGTACGAAGGTCTGCCTCTCGCCGTGGTCGAGGCCATGCTGTGCAGTCGGCCTGTCATCGTCACCGATATCGCCGGGAACCGCGAGATCGTGGAAGACAACGTCACCGGCTTCATCGCCGAGTCACCATCAGCGTCTTCACTGGACGAGGCCATGGAGCGGGCATGGGCCTGCCGTGGAGAATGGTCCGCGATGGGACAACGGGCCGCGGCCTCCGTCCGCAGCAAAGTGCCACCCCGTCCAGCGGAGGTGTTCACCGATGCTCTCCTGCGCATCGCCGGTTCTCCTGAAACTTAGGGAGCGATGGCCGCTTAGCACCGAGAGCGCAAAGCCCGCTTTATTCCAGATCCGATCGCGAAGAAGCACCGGAACTGATGCAGACCCCATGATCCCGTGATCTCCGCTGTCGTCCGCACCAAAACTGCAGCCATGTCATCGGTGCCACCCTGCGGGCACTGCGGGAGCAATCGTCGCCACCCGGCGAAGTCGTCGTGGTCGATTCGGGTTCTACCGACGATACCCTGACCATCGCCGCCCGGGAATGGCCGGAGGCCTTGGTCCTGCACTGGCCCACCGGAAAGCCCTTCAGCTATCCGGCAACCCTGAACATGGGCATTGCAGAGGCGAAGGGAGACCTCATTCTCATCGCCAGTTCCCATACAGAACGGAAGGGTGCGGATGTTCTCCAACGCATGAGCGGGTACCTTGCTCAGTTTGATGCCGTCGGCGTGTACTGCCATTACTGTCTTGCTGCGGATGAATCTCCCGGACCGTGGCCGGGACGACTCGTGAATGTGGTGGACCGGAGTTCCTTAAATGGGACCAATGGTCTCTGGAATGCCTGCTCCCTGATCCGCAGGATGGCGTGGCAGGACCATCCGTTCCCGGCTGAAATGCCTACCGCGGAAGACCAGGCATGGGCCCGTTGGCAGTACGACCACCGCGATGCCTGCACGGTCTGCATCCGTGATCTCGACGTGCGCTATCTCAGCCGAGAGGATACCGTGCGGAAGTCGGCCTTCGAGGCAGCGGTCGTCGCTAAGTACCTCATGCTTCAGCACCGCACCCTCTGGCACCTCTGGCGCACTGCTGAGGAAGCAGCCTACGCATGGCTGAGAAGAGACCGTCCCATGGCCAGCCGGCTCTGGCGCACCACAGTGGAACTGGCAAAACTGCGGTGGCGCAGGCCAGTCTACACGGCGGATTATTACCGCAGATGACGGCCATGAGGGAAGCCACCCATGAGGGGCGTGAGCCATTTCCCCGGCACGTCATGGATCCCCGGCATGGCATGTCACTGGCCGACCGCGTGGCAGACGTCTGCCGCTGGGCAATGCTGCGGCGCAAAGGCAAAGCATCTCCGCCACAGCAGGCGCGCGCTCCGGTAGCTGTCTGCCGCACACTCATTTCGTCACGCTCCCTGGCGGAAGCCCTCGTCTCCCTGCCGGCCCTCGCTGCCCTCGGCGAACCACTCGCCTTCGATCTCTGCTGCGATGACTCGCTCGAACCAGCCAGCCTGCAGCGACTGCTCGCAACCCGCGGCATTCACGCAGAAGTCACTTCGCGGAAGGCCTTCCTCGACGCATGCGGGAATTCTGGCGCGGCAACTGCGGAAGCCTTCGGCCGATCCTTCATCTGGGGCACGAAATTCAGCTTCGCCGTCCTCCGCCCCAGCAGCCTTCCGGTCCTCTACATGGACAATGATGTCCTCTGGTTCCGCCCAGCGGTCGAATCACTCGGACTGCAGAACCTGCGGGACCTGCTCGCCGTCACCGACGTCGCCAGTTCCTACGATTCCGCATTCCTTTCAAGGATGGAGCCGGACGACGCAGAACTGCTCCGGCGCAGCCACCCAGTCTGCGCGGGCATCTTCGCCTTCCCGGCGGAATACCAACTGCCCGCATGGGCCGAACGCTATATTCTTAAGCAGCTGGAAAACGGGGAACCCGGCTACTTCTTCGAACAAACCCTGATCGCACTGCTCGCCCTCAAGGGCGCAGGAACCGTTCCCTACGACGACCTGCCAACCTGTGGACCACGCTCAACCCGTTATCCCAGCTACCGGCACCACCGTTGGATCGCCGCCCACTACGCCGGCCCAGCCCGCCGCCAGTTCTGGCGCGACGCATGGTCGCTCCAAAGATAGCCAGTCTCCCAATTCACGTCACCAAAGCCTTCTGTGGTCATTCCGCAGAGGCACAAGCTCACTCCGGCAGCATAAGATCGCTGCCGGATCTGCTTCCCGCGGGGCACCTATCCCAGCGCCATCCCAGCGCCACGCCAGCTCCACGATTTTTCGCAAAAGGGCGCATTTTCGGGCATTTCGGGGGGATCCGGCCCGTCCTCTACTTTCCTTCAGCGTTTTAGCTGGAGCCGGTGAGCGGATTTGAACCGCTGACCCGCGCATTACGAATGCGCTGCTCTACCACTGAGCTACACCGGCGGGGGTTGGCTGCCGGAGCAGCGCAACGATGGCTCAATGCACAGAGATGTCGGGTGTGTCAAGAGAAGGACGGATTTGTGCTTGATCGTTGCGGGTGGGGCGGTAGCGTCGCCGCCCGCGCTATCCGCGCTTTTTCAAACCGAACTTTTTCAATCATCATGGGCAAACAGCACAACAAGGAGATCAAGCGCCAACGCCGCAAGGCACTCACGAAACGCCGCAAGGAAGCTGTGAAGGTCGCCAAGGCGAATCCAACCGCTGCGAAGTCGGCTGCGGTGGCACGCCGTGAGGCGGCCCCGAAGAAGAAGTCGGCTCCACGCAAGGCAGCACCTGCGAAGAAGGCGGAACCGGTGGCTGCGGCCGAGGAGTAGTCCCCGCGGTCTGACTAGTCATCCATGCGGTCTGAGCCATTGGAAATGAGGCCTTGGGGTCGTGCCTTGAAGCGATCCGCAAAATTCTTTCACGGCGCTTGAATATTCGGGCGGAGGGCTCAGTCTAGCGACCGGGGTGTCATAGCCCGCAACCATCCACCATTACAACCACCATGAAAACACAAGTCATCAGACTGTCCCTGATTGCTGTGGCCGCCGCGCTGGTCTCCTGCGCTGCTGGCCCTAACGCCACGACTGGCACCGCACTTGGCGGTCTCGGTGGTGCTGCCCTTGGCG
>CAZSDE010000031.1:14934-15175 GCA_964605435.1 uncultured Akkermansia sp. | reverse complement strand
GAGCCGGGAGGGGCCGTCGATGAAGTGCGGGTGGTAGAGGTCCGGGCCGGCGTAGTTCTGGGCGTAGAGTCGTCCTGGTCCGATATCGCCGGAGTAGGGGGTGCCGTAGAGGGTGATGAGCTGGGATTGGTAGGCGCGTTCCTGGCGCTGCACGGCTGCGTTGTATTCGTCGAGGTTTTCGTTCTGGCGGCGGAGCAGGCCATTCATCTGGGAGGCTTCGCGGTAGGCGAGGGCGGCGTTG
>CAZSDE010000031.1:6648-14866 GCA_964605435.1 uncultured Akkermansia sp. | reverse complement strand
CTGGTCGAAGTGGGAGGCACCGGCGTTCATGGCGGCCGGGGAGAGGTCGAAGACCATGGCATCGGCGGGGAGACCGAGTGGGTTGAGGTGGGCCTGGGCACCTGCGGAGAGGGAGAGGATGCGTGAGGCGCTGGTGGCGATTTCGCGGATTTCCGGGACGGTGGAGCGGTCGATTTTCTGAATGCCTTCGTGGACGATGTCGTCGCTGGGGAGGATGGCATTGGCGGTGACCCAGTGGAAGTAGGCACCCTGGAGGGAGCGGGCGGCCCATTCGTCGGTGCCCCAGTGGCGGGAGCGGCCGGTGGCGGCGTTGGTTTTTCCGTCGTGGTGGGAGGACCATCCGGCGGCGGGGTTGCTTTGGTGGTGGAGCCGGGCGGTGAGGTCGAGGATGCGGGTGCTGGTGCGGGCGAGGGCGGCGGCGGCGGCGGCGAATTTGCGTTCGTCCGAGTAGTCGACCTGGACCGTCTGGCCGAGCACGGAGACGCCTTCGGTGGTGGGAGTCCAGTCGTAGGCTTTGGCGGTGAGTAGCTGGTAGTATCCTTTGAGGGCGGTGAGGTAGTGTCCGTAGGCGTCGCCGTGGCCCTGAGGGAACATGAGCTGGGCGTCGGCTGCGTCGAGGGATCCGTTGCTGGCGGGGCTGCCCTGCATTTCCGAGATGCCGTAATTGGTGGCGTAGAATGGTTCTCCGGAATTGATGCCGTTGGTGTAGTTCCAGTAGAGGCGGTTATAGGCTGGGGCGGTGGTGGTGCCTGGGGAGAGGAAGTCGTCCCTGCCGCGGAGGAGGGCGAGGGTTTCCTCCATGAGGGAGGGGACTTGGCCTTCGAAGGAGAAGCGGGCGGTTTCGATATCGCTGACGGAAGACTGGCTGGCGACCTGGAGGGTGGGATTGGCGGCGTCGTCCCATGCCTCGTTGCCGAGGGTCATGTAGAGGTCGTGGAGGTATCCGGCGACGAGCAGAAGGGTGCTGTTGACGGATTCCGTGGAGATGCCGGCGTCCAGGCTTTGCTGGCGGACGCGGTTGAGGACGGTTTCGTAGATTTCGATGAGGCCGAAGTCATCGATGCTGGCGAGCGAGAGGGCGACATCGCCTTCCCAGCGGGTGCCGGCCTGGGTGAGGAGGCTGACGTCGGTGCTGACGGGGTTGTTGTAGAGGTCGGTTTGGCGTTGGTTGAAGGGATTGATGCCATCGAGGACGCGTTTGACCCAGCTGTCGACGAGGACCGGCTGGCTCCATTCGCTGGTGGAGGAACCGGTGACGATGCCGCTGTCTTTTCTGGCCCGGTAGCGCATGGTGAAGTAGGCGTCCGAGAAGACGAGAAGGGGGTCGCCGAGCGGCGAGGCGGCCGATCCGCCGATGACGATGGAATTGGAGAAGGTGCCGGTGGGAGCGATCCATGGGGAGCTTCCGGAGTTGTCTTCGGGAGCGACGAGGTCCTTTTTGGATTCGGCGTGGAAGCGGAAGTCGGTGGGGCTGGCGGCGGAGCCTGGGGGGACGGGCGAGTAGAGCGCGATGGTGATGGTGTTCTCGCCTTGGCGGAAGAGGGAGCGGTCGATTTCGAACTGGAGGGGGAGGGCGTCCGGGGTGAGGCCTGAGCGTGCGATGGCCGGGGGGAGGTTTCCGGGCGAGCTGAATCCGGGTGGGATCTGGTAGGCGAGGACTGGGGAGTTATTGAGGTAGAGGGCGAGGCCGGCTTCCTGGGGCAGTTTGACGCTGAAGATGATTCTGGGGGGGATGGAATCCGGGAACGTGAGGCCGCTGGTGCTGCTGAGGAAGGTGCCGGGGAGCCCGCTGGCTGGGTTGTAGGAAGCGGTATTGATCTGGAGTGAGCGTTCGAAGGGGAGAGGCTGAGAGGGGAACGGCAGGGGGTCGGGCGGGGACGTCTGCGGGGAGGGGAGGACGAGCCATGCATTGGAGTCCGGGTTGCCGAGGACCCGTTTCATTTCCGTTTCGTAGATGGGAGGGGCGGTGCCGCCGATGGGAGGGGAGTAGCGCCATTCGAACTCGTAGAGGTCCGGTCTGGCTGCGAAGTCGCCGCTGTGGCGGATGGTGGTTTGTTCGTCGAGCGGGTTGGTGGCGGTGAGGCGTTTGAGGTCGCCCTGGTAGAGTTCCGGGGTGACTTTGATGATCTGCATGGTGACCGGTTCGCCTGTGGGGGTGAAGGCGCGGCCGTTTCCGAACAGGAGAGAGACGTAGCCGCTGCCGAGGCCCTGGGCGGTGAGGGCGTAGCTGTCGGTGGCGGTATCGGGGTCCGTGACGACCGGGATTTCCGAGGCTCCGGCGGTGGTGGTGCGGCTGTTGTCCGGGATGTAGGTGCCGGGGACGGCGGGGTTTTCGGTGAAGGTTTCGATGGTGGTGGCGAGGGAGGCGATGGCGGCCTTCCATGCGGTGAGGTCCTTGTCGCCGGGATCGACGAGGGAGATGAGGGCGGCGGAGTCTTCCGGGCTGAGAGTGTTGAGGTGGAGGAAGTCCTCGCCTGCGGGGACGTCATGGAATTCGCCTGTGAGGACGAGGCCGCCGATGTCGCCGAGGAGTGGATCGAAGTAGAAGCGTTGCTGGAGGTGGGGTTGGGCGAGCTGGAAGTAGGTTTTGCCGTTTTCCTGTGTGGTTTTGAGGGAAGCCGGGAGAGCGGTGAGTCCTACGCCAGCCTGGTTGAGGAGGACAGACTTGGCGCGGGTGGGGTCGTGGAGTACGACGCTGGGCTGCGAGGTGGTGGCGATGGACTGCTGGTAGACGATGGTGGCGCTTGACTGGCCGCGGATGGCTGGCAGTCCGCGGCGCGGGAGAGTGAGGGATTCACCGACGGTGAGGGTGGGGGGGTTATCGGGCCATGCGGGGAAGTACTGGATGGTGAGCGGGGTGCCGCTGAAGGGGTGGCCGATGTAGTTTCCGCTGGCGTCTTTTGGCCGGAGGTAAGGGATGGGGGTGCCGACGGGAGGGGGGATGAGGTTCGGGAAGGCGAAGTCACTGCGCATGGCGTAGTGGAACTGCATGCCCATGGAGGGTGAGCCCTGCTGGTGGGGTCCGCGGTAGACCCAGTGGTAGCCCTTGCGGTCAATGAGGGTGAAGGGTGTGTAGCTGGCTGGGGCGCCGGAGGCCGGGGGAGGATCCGGGTAGGAGGAACCGGGTGCGACTTCCCGGTTGAGGACCTTGCCGGTGTTGTCGGTGGGCAGGGGGAGGAGTGGCAGCGGCATGGGAGCGCTGACGATGGTGGCTGCCGTGATGGGGTAGGCGAAGCGGTGCGAGGAATTTTCGCGGAGCACTTCGTAGACCGCCATGGCGGGCCGTTGATCGGCGGGGTCCGTGTAGGCGAGCAGAACGCGGGGGAGCGAAGAGAATGTCGTGCCTGGGGAGGATCCGGTGGTGAGGTTCAGGTCGTCGCGCAGTGCGTAGGCGCGGCCATTGAGGAGGAGGGCGTGTTCCTCGTTGGGGTTGTAGCCGGCTTTGGCGGGGTCTGGCTGATGGTAGACCGAGCCGGCGGTGAATTCCGGCGGGAGGGAACCGGAGCCCTCGTTGGAGGCGAGGATGATCTGGTTGGGGAGCGGGGCATCGATGCGGAGGTCATCGATGCCGAAGGATTCGTCTGTGGGCGGCTGATTGAGGGATGAGCCGAATGTGATGGCGAGGGTGGGCTGGGTGGGGGCCTTGCTGGTGGGGGTGGAGGCCGTGATGGTGATGGTGAAGGACTGGTCCGGGGTGGCAGACCCGAAGAAGTTGCGGAACGAGCCGGCGATGGGGCGGATGGACCAGAGGTAGGACGAGTAGCCAACCGTGGTGGAGCCGCTGAGGGTTTCCCTGACTTCCTGGGAACTGAAGGGCTGGGAGAGGACGGTGGAGCCGTTGAGCGAGACAGAGAACGATTCATTTTCCCATGAATCGATGCGGTGGAAGGTGAACGAGACCGAGGCATTGCCGGCGTCGCGGCCGTTCATGGAGAATGTTTTCGATGGGGTTGGCTGGGGAGAGGCCCCATGATTGCCGAGGAAGCGTCCGGGGGAGCCCGCGATGCTGGCGGTGGCGGCATTGCTCCAGCCATCGGTGGTGGCATCGAATGATTCCGAGGCGATGGCGATGGAAGTGCGGTAGGCGACGGAGTACCTTCCGATTTTGGAAGGCGTGTAGAAGTCAGCGAATTCCGGGGATGGTGCTTTGACGGGGCTGAACCACCAGATGGTGAGTGGATTGAGTGATTCCGGGAGGGCATTTACGGGGATGATGGCGCCGCGTTCGGCGTCTGGGATGCCTGATGTGAAGGGGTTGCGGTAGGCGGCGGGGGAGAAGGCGGATCCGGCGGCGAGGTAGCCTGCGTGGGAATAGGCGGGCGAGGGTGGGAGGATGCGTTCGCCGACGTAGGCGGTGGTGGAGAGCGGGGCAGAGCCATCGCCTTCGAGGAATCCGCTGCGGTTTTCCGCCTGGGTGAGGAGGGGGACGTACCAGACACCGCCGTTGTTGCCGGTGAACTTGAGGAGCGAGCGGTTGGCCTGATCGCCGCCTGAGCCGAGGTTTACGACGAGGCGCTGGCTGACGGTATCGACGACGGTTTCAGCGGTGGCGGAGTCCTGGTGGATGATGGCGGGAATTTTGCCGCCTTCGAAGCGGAGGCCTGTGCCGTTGGCGACGGAGCTGCCGCCATGGGGGACGGTGTACGAGGCGTAGTCGGTGACGGTAGTGGGCCAGAGCTGGAGGTATTTGCCGAGGGATTTCGGCCAGTTGATGGAGAGGCCGGGGGCGGTGTCCTGGATGGCAGGGATGGCAGCGTCCCGTGACTCCATCCAGTAGAAGACAACGCGGTCTTCGATGGTGTTTTCGCGTTCTGCGTAGTATGCGAGGGTTCCGTCCGCGCGGGTATGGGAACCGTAGTAGGGAACATTTTCCGGGGACGAGGCATTGGTGACGGGGACGGCGATGAGGTTTTCCTCCGGGGACGGGCGGATTTCGCGGCCGAGGGTGACGGTGATGGTTGTGGGGGTGGCGGCGCGTTCGACACTGACGATGTCTGCGCCGAGGAATTCGTGAGTGCCGTCGCTGCGCTGCTGGCCGAGGTATTCGACGAGGAGGCGGCCGGTGACGTTGTAGGCATGGAGTTCGCCGCTGCCGTTGGTTTTATCGAACCAGAGTGTGCGGAGGATGCGGGTGGCCGAGGCATTGGGGTCCGCCTGGGATGTTCCGGTGATGGTGACTTCCTCTGGGACGACCTCCGGGAAGACATTGCTGTAGATGGGGTTGGCGGTGACGATGCGTCCTGAGGGGATGGTGACGCGGGGGCCATTGAAGCTTTTCTCTGTCCAGAAGATGGTGCGGACCGGGGCGGAAGTGGCGGAGGAGACCACGAAGCGTTCGCGGTAGAACAGGTAGTCGCGCGTGACGGGATCCGGAGAACTTGAGCGCCATGTGATGGCGATGGTGCCGGGGGTATTGGCAAGGACGCGGCGGGCGTGGGGGCTGTAGTAGTAGTCCGGGAGGACGCCGGCCGGGAGCGGGGCGAGCTGGGCGGGGTCGCCCGTGCGGAAGTCGGTGGCGGGATTGCCGCTGGGATTAGTGAGGACTTCCCCATGGGCGACCGGTTGGGCGCGCCAGTAGGATGCTGGGTCCGTGATACGGATCTGGGATCCCTGCTGATTGTAGACGACGTCTGGCGGGGCGATGGTATCGCCGTAGAAGTAGCGGGGGACGCCCGAGGCGAAGGTGGTGCCGATGGAAGCCCGGCGGAGCTGGGTGGAACCGTTCGAGGGGAATCCCGAGGGGGTTGGTCCGGCGTTGCCGGAGGATTCCACGGTATTGGCGTACTGCGGGGTGATGGTGGGGTCGCCTGTTGGTGTGGCGGATGAGCCGACTGGAGGGATCCGGGCTGGATTGCCCGCTGGGATGCGGAGGCTGAGGTTATTGCTGACCCCGCCCTTGAGTTCGTATTGTGCGGGGAGCGCGCTGGGGCAGGCGAGGGCGGCGAGGGCGAGCGCGAGGCATTGCCGGATCCGTGGGCTCATGGTGAAGGTGGGTCGGAAGTGAGCCAGAGTGGCGGAGCGGGGATCAGCGGTCGCTGGAGAGCAGCTTCTCGAGGGCACCGAGGCGTTTTTCGAGGCGGCTGATGCGATCGTCCTTTTCTTCGATTTCCGTGCGGAGGGCCGAGAGTTCGGCGTCGTGGGAAGCCTTCAGTTCCTGAATGGCCTTGCAGGCGATGGTGGCGAACGACGTGTAGCCGACGGTGAGCATGCCGTTGGACTGGGGGGCCACGAGGTCCGGGAAGAGCGGCTGGAGTTCCTGGGCGATCACTCCGAATTCCTTGGCTTCCTGTGTGGAATCGATCCAGTGGTAGCGGTGGAAGCGGACCTGCATGAGGCGGTCGAGCATGGGTTCTGCGTCTTCGACATTGGTTTTGAGGCGGGCATCCGAGAACCAGTCGAGGTCATTGTTTCCGTTGATGCGGAAGCCGCGCCAGCTGCCATTGTTCTGGAAGGTATTGAAGGCTTCGAAGACAGCGGCACCGCTGGCTGAATCGTACCACATGCGGGCATATCCAGGGGTGCCGTTGCGTGAGCCCACGCAGTTGACGCTGCCGCCGACATTGAAGATGGATTCGTTGTAGTTGCTGGTGCCGATGCCGACGCGGCCGCTCTGGTTGATGGTGAAGGCGGGATTGAAGGCACCATCGTTGGAGTTGCCGCCGCCGATGCCGAAGTTGCTGGTGCCTGGTGCGTAGCCTAGCGACCAGACGCCGTGGCCCGAGCGGACGAGATTGATGTGCTGGTTGCTGGTGCTGGGTCGGGTGCTGCGGATGGTGCCGTGGTAGCCATTGTCAGGTCCGACCGAACTATCGTGGGCCTGGATGGCTCCGACGGCGTCGATGGTGGCGGTGGGGCTGGCGGTCCCGAAGCCCACGCGGTTGGAGGTATCGATGGAAATGGCGGCGGCGGTGGTTCCGCTCTGGAGGTGGAGGCGGCCCCACGAACGCAGGACCGAGTCGTTGGCGGCGGCGGCTGTCGAGAAGCTTCCGGCGGACGTGGCGAGGGCGAGTTCCGTGTATCCCGCGCCTCCCGCGGTGAGGCGGGCCGATGGATTGGCGGCATTCTGGATGAGGGCGCTGCCGCCGTTGACGTGGAGTCGAGCTCCTGGGCTGGCGGTGCCGATGCCGACATTGCCGGTGCCCTTGATGCGCATCAGTTCTGTCATGTTCGTGGAAGATCCGAAGCCGAAGGCGGTGTCGGCGGCATTGTCGCCGGTGTAGATCTGGAGGAGGTTCGTCTGGACGCCGATGCCGAACCGGCTTGAGCTGCTGACGGGGAAGAGTTCGATTTTGTCGCCGGGGGATGCGGCGAAGCTGAGGGGAACTGCGGGGTTCTTATTGCCGATGCCGACGTTGCTTTCGCGGAAGATGCTGGTGCCGCTGGGGGACCAGAGTCCGATGGAATTGGTATCGATGTTCGCGACTGTGATGGTGCCGCTGGCGATTTTGGATCCGGTGATGTTGCGTTCGGCGATCTTGTCGGTGGTGATGGCTTCGGCCTTGAGATTGGATGTTTCGACGGCGCTGCTGCCGATCATGGCTGAGGTGACGGCTCCCTTGGCGACGGTTTCGGCCATGGTGGCGCGGAGGGCGAAGGCGGCGCTGACGAGTTGCTGGCGGGGGACGATTTCAGGGTCGTTGGTGCTGCTGTTGCCGTCGTCGACGGTGATGCCGAGGTAGAGGGAATCAGTGGTGGACTGATTGATGACGGAGGGGAGTGTGAGGTAGGGTACGGGGGCTGGGGCGCTGGGGCCGGGGACGCCGCTGAGGCCCGAGCCATTGCCGATGAGGACGCTGAATTCGCCTGCGGAGATGGTGACAGTCTGCGATTCCGCGTAGAGGAGGGAACCGCCCGTGGGGGCGTTGTAGAGGCGGAAGGTGACCGTACGGTTGACGGGGGCGGAGTTGCCGATGGGTGAGCCGGCGGCGTCGGTCACACGGCCCTGGTAGCTGAGGAATCTTGGTACGGTGGAGGTCTGGGCGAGGGAGGAGGTGGCCGAGAGGAGAGAGACGAAGGGGATGAGCGGGAGAGCGGAGAATTTCATGGCAGATGGATGTCAGGGGGCCGGATTGGTGAGGAGGATTTCGCTGATTTCCGAAATGCGGCTCATGGTGAAGGTGCCGCGGACCGAGAGGGGATTCTTGCTGAGGCCTGTGAGGGTTTCCTGGTAGGTTCCGCCGAGGACGGTGGTGCCCCAGCCGGAGGTGGGGGTGCCGCT
>CAZSDE010000031.1:3093-6638 GCA_964605435.1 uncultured Akkermansia sp. | reverse complement strand
GAGGAGAAGCTGAACTGGCAGGTTCTGCCGATGGTGTAGCTTTCCGTGCCGGCCTTGAGCGGGGTCCTGAAGCTGGCATCGAGGTTATCGTGGTCCGGGTGGTACTGGTGGACGAAAGGGTTGGTGGGGTCGTTGTGGGCGAGATTGATCGTCCATGTGACGGTGGCTCCGGTGGCGATGCGTTGGTCGGCGCGCAGGGCGGAGTGGGGAGGGAGGCAGGCGCTGAGGTAGCGGGTGGGTTTGAGGGAAGCATTCTCGTAGGGAACGAGATTCTTTTCGTCGTTGGTGATGCCGAGAGGGTTGCCTTGGGTTGTCAGTTCGCCGACGTAGGCTTCCGAGAGGAGGCGAGCGGTTCCCGAGGAATCTGCGTGGATGAAGAAGAGGAGGGGGAAAGGCTGGGGGGTGGAAGTGCCGCCGGAGTTCTGGGAGGACTGGGGGACGGTGGAGACCACGTCCGTGATTCTGACGGCGACGGCCCAGAGGCCGGCGGTGGAGGTCATTTCCGCCGAGACGGGGACTCTGATGTCCGTGTATCCGCTGGTATCGCGGATGCGGAGGAGCGAGGCGTATCCGGCGTTGGGGTTGGTCAGGAGGCTGCGGGTGAGGCCGAAATCGAGCGAGGTGCGGCCGGAAGCCGGGACGGTGATGGTGAAGCCGCTGGTGATGGGGGTTTCGCTGTAGGTGCCGCTGGTGCTGTTGAACGACCGGCGTGTGAGGGGAACGGTGCCGCCGACGGGGCGTTGTCCTTCAGGAGCGGGTTCCGATGATTCGAGGCTGAAGCTGAGCGTGAGCGGGGCTGCGGTGCGGTTGGTGATGCCCATGGGAATGGCCGAGAGGGATCGGCCGAAGGCGAGTCCGTCGCTGCCGGGCAGGTCGTACTGGACTGGGGCGGTGAAATTGCTGACGGTGGCGGTGGGGAACCAGTAGGCCTTGGTTGGGTCGATGGTCTCCGTGCCGCGGGCTACCGTCACGGGGTTGGCTGGTCCGAGGTCTCCTCCCGGGTAGCGGTAGATCTGGGAAGTGGGCGACAGGACGGTGGTATTGGCCGAGGGGAAGCTGGCGAAGTAGGCGCTGAAGGTGGGTGGTGCTCCGGTGCCTGAGGTGGCGGCGGGGAAGCCGAGGAAATTGGCTCCGGAGATCAGCCAGGTGGCCGCCGGCATGAGTGCCTTCTGCCGGAGGGTGAAGGTGGTGGCTGACGAGGCACGGATGAGGTAGGCGGAGTTACCGATCATCCTTGAGAGGGTTTGTTCGTCCGGGTCGAGGCGTTTCCAGACGGTCCATTCCTCGCTATTGGCATCCGGGGTGGCGGGTGAGCTGGTGAACTGGATTTCGTCCGGGTTGGGGTTCCAGCGCCAGATTTCCGTGATGGCCGGGAAGGCGGCGAAGAGATTGCTGACGGGGGTGTGGGAGGCATCGCCGGCGAGCCAGATGCTGCTCCAGCCTGCTGGCACCTGATAGGTACGGGTGATCCACTGGGCATGTGCCGCGGGGGCGAGCAGGGCGAGGGCAGCGGCGGCGGAGAGGGTGGACTTCATCGGATCGTGAGGCGGTAGAAGCGGTGGGCGGTGGTGGCTGCGGTAAAGATTTCGGTGGGGCCCGAGGCGGTGGCGGTGAGAGTGGTGGTTGAGTCGCCGGCGGGAGCGGCCGGGGTGCCGCCGGTGAAGCGGACGGGGATCCATGTTGCGTTGTCGGTGGATGATTCGAGTCCGTAGGTCCGTCCGTAGAGTGCGTAGAAGCGGAAGCGGGCGTGACCATCCGCGGCGCTGGAGATCTCGAGGCGGACGTGGGAAGCCGCGTCGGTGGCGTAGGTGCCTGCGAGGTATTCCATCCAGTTGCTGAGGCCATCGCCATCGAAGTCGCCGAGGCGGGAGATGAGGGAGAGGTCCCATCCTTCCGGGGCTGGGGTGATGCCTGCGTGGAAGAGTTGGGCTTCTTCCCATGCGTCGGGGAGACCGTCGTTATCCGAGTCGATCCCGAGGGTGAGGTTGAGGCGGCGGCGGTCGGCAGGGGCGCCGACGGCTGGCGGGGTGGTGGAGACCTCGATGGGCTGGAAGATCTGACCGCCGATGCTGAGGGCGATGGTGTAGGCGGTTCCTGTTTTGAGGGCGGTGGACGAATAGGCGGCCGAGCCGTTGCGGAACATATCGATGCGGAGGCGGGCCTGGTAATTGAAGCGGCCGCCCGGCGGGCTGCTGAGGGGTTGGCGGAGGATTTCGCGTCCGTTCTGTGAAACGACGAGGGTAGCCGAGTTGGCGGGCAGCAGATTCCCCTGGGAATCGCGGACGTCGCCGAAGATGGTGGCGAAGGGGGCTGGTGGAAACGCGCGGGACGGAGCCGGGGTTCCGAGCAGGGAGGCGGCAGTGAGTCCGGGGACGAGTCGGGAGAGAAGCTTCATGGCAGGAAGTGCGTTGCGGTTCCTGCCGTGGGGACGAGTCGGCCGCGCTGCATGGAGCGCTGGCTAAGCGGAATGGGTGACCGGGGTCAAAGACTTCGCGGTGCCGGGCCGGGGGAAAGTGACGAATCCGGCCGCGTGCGGGATGAATCCGGCGGTGGTCGCCGGATGCATCCTGCGGTCAGGATGCCCGGATGATTTCCTTGAGACGGGTGGCGGCGGTGCGTCCGATGGGGAGTGGGTCGGGGATTCCCTCGAACGTCAGGACGGAGGAATCGCGGGAGAGCCAGCGGACCGAGCGGAGCAGGGGAAGGTGGATGAGCGTGGAGCGGTCGAGCTGGTGGAACGAACTGCTGGGCAGTGCGGCGAGCCATTCGCTGAGGGTGCGGCGGAAAACCGCAGCGCGCCCGTGGGTGGTTTGGACGCGGGTATAATTCTGGAGTGCGGAGATCCAGGCGATGGACGCCGGGTTCAGGAAGGTCAACTCGCGGTGTTTGGCGGGGAGGAGGCAGCCGCTTGGCGGGACCGGGGTTTCTGGATCGGGAGGTCGCGGCTGAAGGCGATCCATGGTGATGGCGAGCCGGTCGTGGTCGACTGGTTTGAGGAGGTAGTCGACTGCGCCGATGGTGAACGCGTGGATGGCGTAATCCGCGTGGCCCGTGACAAAGACGAGCTGTGTCCGGGCCGGAAGGGCGGGGACGAGGGCGAGGCCTTGTTCTCCGGGCATTTCCATGTCGAGGAAGACGATGTCCGGGGAGAGTGAGCGGAGGAGCGGTCGGGCTGCCGCCACGGAGTGGGCGGTTCCGGCCACGGTGGTGTCCCGAAACGCGGACAGCAGTTCGGTCATGCGGCGGCAGGCCGCCGGTACGTCATCGACGAGCAGAATCCGGAGCATGTTGGCTGGTGGCGGAGTGACGAAGCGGGCCGGACAAGGGGAGATCGAGCGTCAGGGAAACGCGGCCGCTGCATTCTTCCGCGGTGAGGAGTGCGTCGGGGCCGTAGGCTGAAGCGAGGCGGTGCTGGAGCGTGGCCAGACCAGTTCCGGTATGATCCTTGCCGGGGGGAATCCAGCAGCCGGTATTGGAGACCGTGATGAGAAGGCGCTGGCTGGCGAGGCGGGCATTCCCGAAGGCGTTTTCAATGTGCTGACGGG
>CAZSDE010000031.1:1578-3083 GCA_964605435.1 uncultured Akkermansia sp. | reverse complement strand
GATCCGGGGCGGTGCCGTGTTTGAAGGCGTTTTCGACGAGTGGCTGCACGATCATGGGCGGGACCGGAATGGCACCGGCGTCGAGGTCGCAGTCGATCTGCGTGTGGAGCAGCGGACCGAAGCGGACGTTCTGGATGTGGAGGTATTTTTCGAGATTGGCGAGTTCGCGTTCGAGAGGGATCGGCCCCGTTGCTTCCGCGAAGAAGAAGCGGAGGCAATCGGCGAGCGACTGGGCGATTTCCGCAACGGCGTCGGGGTTGTGGCGGCAGGCGACGACTGCGTTGAGGCCGTTCGAGAGGAAGTGGGGATTGATGCGTGCTTCGAGGCGGCGGAGGTCGCTTGCGAGCCTTGCTTTGTCCGACTGGAGGATGGCGAGCTGCATTTTCCAGTGGTCCTCGGCGAGGTGGAGACCGAAGTAGATGGAAGTCCAGAACGAGAGGAAGACCCAGCGGGCGGCCTGCATGCGGAGGAGTTCCGGGGCGGTGAGCGAGTCGAGTGAGGGCAGGGCGAAGGCGGCGGCGGCTTCGGTGGCTGCGATGGCGAGGCAGGCGGCGAATCCGCGCAGCCAGACCTTGAGTGACGATTTGCGGTGGAAGCTCCGGTGTTGGAAGATCCAGCGGAGAGCGGCCGAGTAGAGGAAGGCGAGGGCGCAGCGCTGGAGGACAAAGAGCCGGGGATTGCCGATCGACGAGCGGAGTGCTTCGACCGTGAGCATCCCGCAGACCGTGATGAAAGCCCAGAAGACGAAATTGAGCGACCAGAAAGCGATTTCGCGTGGAAGTCCCGTCAGCGGGGTTGCTGGTGCCGGGCCGGGGGCATCCAGGGTGGCGGCAGGCGGCGGAGCGAACCGGCAGGGCAGGCGGAGTGCTGGCGCGGGGGCCGCGTGGCTTTCCGGGAGTGCTGAGGGGTGGTCGGTCACGGGTGAGAGCGGGCCATGGCGGGATTGATGACCGCCGGCGAGGAAGCATATGGAAATACCCGCTTTCATGTGTTAGGGTCAAGGTAAATGCGTGACTGCCGCAGCCCCGGGTGTGCGCCGTCCGCCTATAGGAAGCCTTAGTCCCATCGTGCCGCGGGATGGTTCCGGGCGATGTCCGGCCGTGCACGAGCCGCTGGGCGGACTGTTTCCTGTTTTCCGGCGGGACGTCATCCAGGACAGTGTGCCGAATCTCGAGGAGACTGGCTCCGGCGGTTGGGATCGAACCAACGACCTAGTGGTTAACAGCCACCCGCTCTGCCGCTGAGCTACGCCGGATCACTGGGGGCAACGGAGACCGTTGCGCGGGCCGGGAAATGAGGCGGAGTGGGTCGGTTTGCAAGGGAATTCTGCGGGAAATCGGCAAAAGAAACAGGCGGGACTGCTGGTCCCGCCTGTGGCTTGGTTGATGGATGGAGTTGCGGTGGAGATGCCGGACTTGGAGGGCCCGTTCCGGAACCGCTGGAATCAGGCTCCCTGCTGATCGCCTTCCACGACGACGACGCGGAGGGGCACGGAGGCCTTTGTT
>CAZSDE010000031.1:0-1568 GCA_964605435.1 uncultured Akkermansia sp. | reverse complement strand
CCGCCTGTGGCTTGGTTGAGAGATGGAATTGCGGTGGAGATTCCGGGGGCGGAGGGCCGCGCCGGAGTTGCCGTTTTCAGGCACCCTGCTGATCGCCTTCCACGACGACGACGCGGAGGGGCACGGAGGCCTTTGTTTCGCCATTGAAGGCGACTTCGAAGGAGTAGGTGCCGCCGGTTTCGAAGCGGAGGGGTTGGAAATTGAGGATCATGTTGCGGGTGATGAAGTCCGCGCCTTCCGGGAGGCGGATATCGACATTTGCCTGGAGGGGCTGCATGAGGTCCTTGCCGGAGGCATCGATCATGCGGATGGTCATCTGGTGGTCACCTTCGTCCGCGTTGCGGAAGCAGACGCGGAGAGCGAGGGCGCACTGGGGATGCACGATGGGGACGGCGCGGGAGCCGATGGTGTCGAAAGTTCCGAGGAGACACAACTTGCTGTTGTAGTCCATTGCGGAGTCACAGAGGGTAGCTACCTGAATATCCATGGGGTGGCGGTTCTAAGGCCGGGGGGCGGGCAATGCAAGGAAATTCCAGGTAGGAATCCGGGGCGGGAATTGGCGTAACCGCGGAGGGGAGAGTGCTGGACTAGGGAGGTGCGCCGTGATTATGGCGCAGGAATTGAACGATTACACTGATATGCGCACGGGAATTCTTTCTTTGGTGGTGGCTGGGCAATTGCTGTCCGGGGGGATCGCGGTGGAACCGCTGCAGGAAGCGGCGCGGCCGCTGGCGGCTGGGGAGGCGGGGATTGGTCGGATGGTGGGGGAACTGGAGGGAGTGGATGCCGCGGGCGGGATGTGGCGGCTGAGTGAGTCCGTGCGGAAGTCGCGGGTGGTGGTGGTGGCGTTCACGAGTCCGACTTGTCCGCTGAGTGCGAAGCAATTGCCGGCGCTGGCGGCACTTGAGAAGGAATTTTCGGGTGGCGGGGTGGAATTTGTCTATGTGAATCCTGTGGCGAGCGATCCGGAGGCGGCCGTGGCGGAGTCGCGCCGGGTGCATGGGTTGGCGGGGCGGTATGTGCGGGATGCTGGGTTGAAGGTGGCTGCGGCGCTGGGTGCGGCGAGTACGACCGAAGTATTTGTGATCGATGCGGCGCGGACGCTGACGTACCGGGGTGCGGTGGATGACCAGCATGGGATTGGCTTCGTGCGGGAGGAAGCGGGGAACCGCTGGCTGCGGGATGCGGTGCGGGAGACCCTTGCGGGGAGGCGGCCGCGCATTGGGGCGACCACGGCGCCCGGCTGCGTGCTGGAGTTGCCGCAGAAGGGGGAGGTGGCGGCGTCTGCAGTGACGTGGCATGGCCGGGTGTCGCGGCTGGTGCAGGTGCATTGTCAGGAATGTCATCGGGACGGCGGGATCGGGCCGTTTCCTCTCGTGACGATGGATGATCTGGTTTCGCATGCCGGGATGGTGCGGAAGGTGGTGACGAAGGGGTTGATGCCGCCGTGGTTTGCGGCGCGCGGGGAGGTTGGCGGGCACAGTCCGTTTATGAACGACCGGAGTCTTCCCGAGTCCGACCGAGTGGCTCTGCTGGCGTGGCTGGATGGTGGGAAGCCTGCGGGGGAC
>CAZSDE010000030.1:0-15383 GCA_964605435.1 uncultured Akkermansia sp. | reverse complement strand
TTGCGATGGTTGCGCTGGCTTCCGTCCTGTCGACTGGCGAGGCGGATGCGCTGCCAAATCCGTTCAAACGGAAGAAGGGAGCGGAGGCGGTGCCGTCGGTGGGTGAACTGAAGGTGGCGGAGGGGGAAGCGGGAGGGTTGTTTGCGCAGGCTTCGGCGGACGAGGCGGCGGGGAACGCGGGGGCGGCGGAGAAGGCGTACCGGCGGATTGTGCGTGATTTTCCTCTGACGTCGGCGGCACCGGCGGCTCAGTTCAGGCTGGCGGCTTCCCTTGAGCAGGGCGGGAAGCCAGCGAAGGCCTTTGATGCTTACCAGGAGCTGATCGAAACGTACCGGCAGTCGCCGCAGTTTGCGGAGGCGCTGGATCGTCAGTTTGGGATCGCCATGCAGGGGCGGACGGGGCGGACTTCGTCGTTTCTGGGAATTCCGAGGAAGATGGCGTCCGAGGATCTGATTGAAATGTTCCAGAAGATCATCCGGAATGCGCCGCAGGGGTCGCACGCTGCCGAGGCGCAGTTTGAGATCGGCCAGATTCACGATGACAGCAGCGAGCCGGATCTGGCGATTGCTTCCTACCGCAAGGTTGTCTCGGAGTATCCGCAGCATCCGCTGGCGCGGGAGGCTCAGGTTCGGGTGAGCCGGAACTACATTGGGAAGGTGAAGGATGGAAGCCGGGATGAGTCGAACATTGCGGAGGCGCGGGAAGCGACCGAGGAGGCCATGGGTTTGTTCCCGGAGGCTTCTTCGGCGCTTGCGGATACGCAGTCGCAGATTGACGAGGCGGCGGCGGACAGCCTTTACCGGAACGGGCGTTTCTACGAGAAGCGGGGGAATCTGCGGGCGGCGATGATGTACTATGCGGAAGTCCTCAAGTCGCCGGGGAGTCAGCATTATGATGAGGTGCGGGACCGGGTGAACGAGATGAGCAGCCGGGATCCGAAGCTGCTTGATTCCGTTAAGGATCTTTCTGTCAACACGAAGGAACTGGCGGTGCCGGCTGCTGCAAACCTGAAGGAACGTGCGGAATACTTCGGGCCTCCGCCTCCGGCGTCGCGCCGCAAGCCTCCGGTGGTGAAGCGTCCGGCCATGCGGCAGGGCGATTCGATTCCGATTACGCCGCTGGAGGAACCGGATCTTCCTGCTGGCGGGAACCGGCCGGACCGTCCGGATGACGCGCTTCTGAATCCGGATGCGGTTCCCTTGCCGGAGCCTGCGCCGGAGATTCCGCTGCCGCCGGTCAACCAGCCTGAGGCTCCTGCGAAGCCGGATGGCGGGTCTGTGCCGGTGCCTCCGAAGGAACCGCCGCTTCCTGAGATCCCCATTCCGACGCTTCCGGACGGAGGCAATCCCTGAACCCAATTTCCACCGTTCAGGCCAATTCGAAATCAAGTGGTCTGCGGAATCTGCTCAGTGCTCATGTTTTCCCGAACTTCTTTTATCCGTGCGGCCGTTGCCGCGGTCTGCAGTCTCGCGGCTTCTGGCTGCAGTGGCTACCGTCTGGGAGCGGATCGTCCGGCTTCCATGGAAGGCATCCGGACCCTGGCGGTGCCTTTGTTCCGCAATCACACGCTGGAGCCCCGGTCGTCGGCGATTGTGACGAACAACGTGGTGCGGCTGCTGCAGAATGATGGCAGCTACCGGATTACTGACTCCAGCCAGGCTGATGCCGTGCTGAAGGGGACGATTCAGCGGTTTGAGCGGAGGCAACTGCGTGCCGCCCGCAACAACAGCCTGCGGACCCGCGAACTGGAGCTGCGGGTGTGGATTGATTACACGGTGGAGACGCGGGATGGGGCGGTGCTGCTGCGTGGTACGGCGAACGGTTCGACCTCTCTGTTCCTTGATCCCAATTTCCAGCTCACGGAGCGGCAGGGGATTGACGATGCGTCGCTGCGGGCGGCGGAGGATCTCGTGAGCCGGCTGTGCGAGGGCTGGGGATCCGATGCGTTTCCGGAGGCGGCGGGAAGTGGCAACCGCGATAGCGCGCCGGCCTCGCGGCTGCCGGCGTTCATGCAGCCGGGCCGCTGAAGAGCACCGGTAGGACCGGGGAACGGGAAAGCTCTCGCGAAGCGGTTTTTGGAGAACGGAATGGTGCAGTGGGAAGCACCGTGCTTCAGTGGACATCAAGCCACTGCCGGATCTCCCGGGCCAATTTCAGGCTGATGCCGGGAACGGTGGCGAGGGATTCCGGGGTCAGGCGGCGGATTCGGGTGACGGAGCCGAAGCGGGTGAGGAGGGCTTTGCGGCGGGATTCCGAGACACCGGGGATATCATCGAGGATGCTTTCGGCAATCCTGCGTTTCATGAGGAGTTGGTGGTAGCCATTGGCCCAGCGGTGGGCTTCGTCGCGAATGCGCTGGAGCAGTCGGAGAGCCCCCATGGTGTGGGGCAGGACAAGGGGTTCGGTTTCGCCGGGCCGGAAGATTTCCTCGCGTTCCTTGGCGAGGCCGATGATGGGCAGGCTGTGCAGACCGAGCCGTTGGAGTTCTTCGCAGGCACTGGAGAGTTGGCCTTTCCCACCGTCGACGATGACGAGGTCGGGTAGTCTAACAAACGGGCGCGTCCCTGCGGACGGCGTTTGTTTTTCGAGTCGTCTCAGCGCGTCGCCGGGAGATTCCTGGGAAGCGTCGGCTTCGTCGGCCCCGGCAGCATCCCTTGCTTCGAGGAGGATCCTCTGGTAGCGGCGGCGGACCACTTCCGCCATGGAAGCGAAGTCGTTCTGGCCCTTGACCGTGCGGATGCGGTAGCGGCGGTAGGCTGAGGTATCGGGTACGCCGTCGGTGAAGCGGACCATGCTCGCGACGATGTGGCTGGAGGAGATGTTCGAGATATCGAAGCATTCCATGATGCGGGGGGTGCGCTCGAGACCGAGGACCTGCCCGAGTTCACCGACATCGTCCTGCGGACGGATGGCCGGACCGGCGACGCCGCGCTGGCGGGTGAAGCGGCGGGCTGGCTGGAGGGTCCGGCTGAAATCCGCGAGCATGTCACGCAGGTCGGCCGCGCGTTCGAAATCGAGGGCGGCGGCGGCTTCGTGCATTTCGGCTTCGATTTCGCGGAGGTGATCGCGTGCCTTGCCATCGAGGAATTCGCAGGCCGCGGCGACGCGGATGAGGTAGTCCTCGCGGGTGATGCGGCCGATGCAGGGAGCACAGCAGTTCCGGATGACATCGTTGTGGCAGTGGCGGTAATCGTTTTCGCCGGGCGTGACCGGGCGGCACGACCGCAGACCGAATTGTTTCTGCATCCATGCGAGGGTGGCCCGGAGGCTGCCGCTGTGGGCGAACGGGCCGAAGTAGCGGGCACCGTCGTCCTTGCGGGTACGGGTGAGGTGGAAGCGGGGCCATGGTTCCTCCAGGTGGACCTTGAGGAGGAGGAACCGTTTGTCGTCGCGGAACGAGACATTGTAGCGCGGGCGGTATTCCTTGATGAGGCGTCCCTCGAGGAGAAGAGCCTCGGGTTCATTGCGGACCGTGTGAATCTCGAAATCCCAGATGCTGCGGATAAGTGCCCGGGTTTTGAGGTCGGCGAGTCGGCTGCGCGACGGCTGGAAGTAACTGCTCAGGCGCTTCCGCAGGTCGCGGGCCTTCCCGACGTAAATGATGCGGTTGAGGCGGTCCCGCATGAGGTAGACCCCCGGCTGATGCGGGACGTCGTGGAGCCTGGCAAGGAAATCGGGCTTTTCGCGCATGATGGCGTGGTCTTGAAGCAGTCCGGAGCATCAACGGGGCTGGAGGCAGAGCCAGACGACTCCGCCGACGGCGAGCAGGGAGCCGATCAGGCCACGCGGACTGACTTTCTCGTTCTCCATGACACGCGCCAGCGGAATCACAAGCAGGCTGCTGGTGGCGGCGACGGCGACGACCATGGTACTGGGAATGAGGAGCCGGGCCCATTGGTAGCAACTGACGCCGAGAACCGGACCGCAGACGGCGGTGGCCGCCATCCATACCCATGGGCGGGCTTCGCGGCGGAGGGAGGCAGTCGGGTTGGAACCGGGCCACAGGCGATTGGCGACGATGAGGATGGCAAGGGCGGCGGCGGCCCCCGCAATCGAGCGCTGGAACGCCTGGCTGATGCCGTGGACTTCCATGCCCAGCGAAGCGGCGATTCCGTTGGCGCGGCCGCTCAGGACGGTTCCGATACCCTGGCCGGCTCCTCCGCAGATGGCGAGAAGGATTCCGGCGGGGTCGGATCCTGGACCGGAGGCACCCGGCCGCCGGTTGGGCCAGAGCACGAGAACGAGGCCAGCGAGGGTGAGTCCGACCGCGGCCCATTGCCGGGCCTGCAGACCGATTCCGAGCATTACCCAGTCGCCTGCGGCGGCAAAAAGCACGGCAGAACAGTACACGACGAGGAGGGTGAGGCGCGAGCCGAGTCTGGGATAAGCAAGGAAGACAGCGATGTCGCCGATGCCGAATCCGGCGGCCCCGCTGAGGAGAAGGGCTCCGAACACTTCTGGATGGAGCGATGGCGCGCCCCGGTAGCGGTCGATCCCAGCCGTCATCATGCCGAGGAGGGCACAGGCTGCGGTGAGCCGGATGGCATTGGCGCGAAGCGGCCCGAAGCAGCGGACGGAGCGCTGGCTGAAGATTGCGCTCAGCGCGTAGAGGAAGGCGGTGATGACGGCGGGCAGCATACGGGACCGTCAGCGGGGCACTTCCAGAACCGCTTCGCCGGGGTTGGCTTCTTCCCGCAGCACGATCCGCCGCGGGCTGATTTCCGCCACGCGAATCTGGAGATCTCCGGCTGAAAAGACGTCACTTTCCTGGAGCACGCGGGTTTGTCCGTCCGTCTCCACGACCGCTTCGCGCCCGGGTCCGGCCACGAGGCATCCCCGGATGGCCAGCAGCATTTCTCCCGTTTCCGAGTTGAGGAAGAGCGCCTCCGACTGATCAGTCTTCCGGGGATTTCCAGGGATGAGGGCGTGGGACTTCGCGGTGCCGCGGCGGAGTTTCCATGGCGTTCCGGGAACCGATTCGCCTGGCCGCAGAGCGAGAACGGCGTCGGTTTCAGATGGCGGCAGACGCCGGATGCCGACGCCCTCGCTGGTGACGGCCACCACGGTGAACGGCCACTGGCGCGGTCTGGTCAGACGCACCGCGAGCTGCGCCGCGGCATCAGCCAGCGAAGCCGGTGGATCACCTTCCCACGAGGTGAGGGGCGGGTCGGTTCCTTCGGGAGCAGAGGGAATCTGGCTGCGCAGCAGGGCAGCGAGTTCCCCGTGACCACCTGAATCGGCGAGATCCGCCGCGGCACGGCCTTCGGAATCGATGGCTGTGATGAGCGCCCCGCGCTGCACCAGCAGTTCTGCCGCCGCCTGCTGGCCCTCCTGCGCCGCCCGCATGAGGGCGGTGAGACCATCCTTGCCTGACCGCAGCGGGTCGGCTCCTGCTTCCAGAAGTGCGGCCATGGCACCGGTGTGGTTCCGGGCCGCGGCGGCTCCCAGAGCATCCTGAATGTTGGCGGGATCAAGGGAAGCCAACCGACGGACGACTGCGGTGTGACCATGCCGGGCCGCTTCGAGAAGCGGCGTGGTGTCATCGGCTGGGTCGGGGAAATCCGGTGGCACGCCGGCGCCGAGGAGGGCGTTGACCGACTCCATGTCGCCGGAGCGGGCGGCGGCGATGAGGGATGCGCCGGATGCATCCTCCTTCTTCCATGGCTTTGCTTTACGGGAAAGCAGCAGCCGGGCGATGTGACCCTGTCCGGCGGCGGCCGCCCGGTCCACCGCGGTCTGCCCTGCGGCGTCCATCACATCAGGCAGCATGCCGGCCTCGAGAAAGTCGAGCACCACGGCTTCCCTGCCCTCGGCGGCCGCGCGGAGGAAGTCGTCGATGGAATAGGCATAGCCTGCGGCGTGAACGCGTTCCCGGGCACGGTCCGCGGGCATCTTCCGGCAGGCCGTGCCGGCCAGAAGCGGGCAGAGCAGGATGGGCAGGAGCAGGCGCCGGATCATGGCAGCAGTCCTTCGGACTTCCGTTGGCCTTCCGCAACCGGTCCGGACGGGCGGGCGGCAGCAGATTCACTGAAAAATATGCAAACGCGGTGGAGTTGTGTTTGCCCCCGGGCTGGATGCTCCGTACGGTCCTGGTCAACTGACGCAACCCACTCCCCAGAGAACATGTCCAAAGTCTTCAATACTGGTATCATTGGCTACGGCTGGGCCGCCACGGCTCACATTCCTGCGCTGCAGGCCACCGGCAAATCCCGTGTCACTTCGATTCTGTCGCAGCGGCCGCTCGATGAAGCGGAACTCAGCGCGAAGTACGGGACACCGATCCGGACCTTCACGGATGCAGCGGCTTTCTTTGCGCAGAGTGATCTCGAGGTCGTTGACATCACGGGGTATCCCTGGGACCACACGAAGTTTGCGGTAGCTGCGGCCGAAGCCGGCAAGCACTTCATTCTCGAGAAGCCAATCGCCTTGAACTGGGATGAATGCATGCAGATCGACCGGGCCGTGAAGAAGTCCGGGGTGCGCACCTGTGTTTGTTTCGAAGTGCGCTACAGCGGACAGTTTCTGACCGTGAAGAGTGCCATCGACACTGGCCTGCTCGGCCGCGTGCACTACGGGGAAGTCGACTACTACCATGGGGTTGGCCCGTGGTATGGCCAGTACCGCTGGAATCAGAAGAAGAGCGGTGGGGGCAGCAGCCTGCTGAGCGCCGGATGTCATGCCATGGATGCGCTGCTGCTCTGCATGGATGGAGACGTCGATACGGTCATTTCACTGAACACGCAGAGTTCGCATCCATATTTCTCCGTGTACGAATACCCGACGACAACGGCCACGCTCCTCAAGTTCGCCGACGGCCGGGCCGGGAAGTGTGCCAGTGTCATCGATTGTTTC
This sequence comes from uncultured Akkermansia sp., assembly GCA_964605435.1. Classification (GTDB taxonomy): domain Bacteria; phylum Verrucomicrobiota; class Verrucomicrobiia; order Verrucomicrobiales; family V1-33; genus V1-33. The sequence continues at coordinate 8,531 of CAZSDE010000030.1, read as the reverse complement.
CAGCCGTACTACTTCCATACCCACCTGGTGGGAAGTGAAGGCAGCCTCCTTGATGGCAAGTTCCACACGAACAAACTGGCTTCCCTCAACAAGGCGAAGTGGAGCGAACTGAGCATTCATCCGATCGATTCGGGTGACGTGGCGGACCATCCGTATCAGACGCAGTTCGATGCCTTCTTCACGGCACTGGCGAAGGGGGAAGACATGGCACTGACCAGCCTGAAGGACGCCTTGCGCAGTCACCAGGTGATTTTTGCCGCGGACAAATCTGCGGCAGCGGGTGGCGTGCCTGTGAAGGTGAGCGAGATCCGCTGGGAATGAATTCCGGACAGAGCCCTGGAGAGGAAGGACCTCTCCGGGGCTGCTGCGGCGGGCGATGTCACTGCGCGTAGGCGCTGACTGACTCGCAGGTGCAGACGAGATTGCGGTCGCCGTGGACATTGTCCACGCGGCCGACGGGGGGCCAGTATTTGTGGTGGCGGCTGTGGCGGTCCGGGTAGGCTGCCTGTTCTCGAGAGTAGGGACGGTCCCAGTCAGCGGCCAGCAGGCAGGCTGCCGTGTGCGGTGCGTGGCGCAGCACATTGCTGGCGGGGTCGGCCTGCCCATTCTGAATGGCCGTGATTTCCCCATGAATGGAGATGAGGGCATCGCAGAAGCGGTCGAGTTCCGCGCGGCTTTCGCTTTCGGTGGGCTCGATCATGAGGGTACCGGCCACGGGCCAGCTCATGGTGGGGGCGTGGTAGCCGTAATCAATGAGGCGCTTGGCGACATCTTCGACGCTGATCCCGGCCGATTCCCGGTAGGGACGGACATCAATGATGCATTCGTGGGCGACGGTTCCGTTGCGGCCACGGTAGAGGACCGGGAAGGCGCTGCCCACGCGCGCGGCGATGTAGTTGGCATTGAGAATGGCGAGTCGGGTGGCTTCGCGCAGACCATCAGGGCCCATCATGCGGATGTACATCCATGGGATCACGTTGATGCTGGCGCTGCCGTGCGGGGCGCTCACCACTGGCCCGATGATGCCGCGGCCCGGGAGGAACGGGACAAGATGGGCGGCCACGCAGACGGGACCAACGCCGGGGCCGCCGCCACCGTGGGGAATGCAGAAGGTCTTGTGGAGGTTCAGGTGGCAGACATCGGCACCGATGTTGCCGGGGCTGGTTAGACCGACCTGGGCGTTCATGTTGGCTCCGTCCATGTAGACCTGGCCACCGTGGCGATGGATCACTGCGCAGATGTCTGCGATGGATTCCTCGAACACGCCATGGGTGGAGGGGTAGGTGATCATGAGGGCAGCGAGGCTGCCGGCATGTTCAGCGGCGCGGGCCGCGAGGTCGGCGGTATCGATGTTTCCGTCGGCATCGCATTTTACGGGGACGACCTTCATGCCGGCCATGACCGCGCTCGCTGGGTTGGTGCCATGGGCGCTGACCGGAATGAGGCAGACATCGCGGTGCAGGTCGCCGCGGCTGCGGTGCCATCCGCGGATCGCCAGAAGTCCCGCGTATTCGCCCTGACTCCCTCCGTTGGGAGCCACCGAGACGGCTGCCAGTCCGGTGATATCGGCGAGCCATGATTCGAGCTGGCTGATCATGGTGGCAGTACCTTCCTGCTGGCAGGCTGGGGCGAAGGGGTGCATGGCGGCGACTTCGGGCCATGAAACCGGCATCATGACCGACGTGGCATTCAGCTTCATGGTGCATGATCCGAGGGGGATCATGCTGTCGCAGAGTGTCAGGTCCTTCGAGGCGAGGCGGTGGATGTAGCGGAGCAGTTCGTGTTCGGTATGGAAGCGCTGGAAGACTTCCTGGGTGAGGTAGTCCGAGGTGCGGCCAAGGCCTGCGGGGATGCCATGCTTAGGCTGGGCGAAGGGCCGGGCTCCGCAGCATTCAGCCAGCAGATCGATTTCGCTGCCCGTCGTGAGTTCATCGCACGAGATTCCGACATGGTCTGCATCGATGGGCCGGAGGTTGCATCCCCTTGCGGCGGCAGCCGCGAGGACGGCCTCCGCTTTGCCGGGGACCTTCACGGTGAGGGTGTCGAAGAACGTTTCCTGGCAGCTGAGGCCTGCCTTTCCGAGGGCCGCGGCGAGCCGGCCGGTGTGCTGGTGAATTCGTTCTGCGATGGCGCGGAGTCCATCAGGGCCGTGCCAGACAGCGTACATTCCGGCCATGACAGCCAGCAGGACCTGGGCCGTGCAGATGTTGCTGGTGGCCTTGTCCCGGCGGATGTGCTGTTCACGGGTCTGCAGGCTCAGGCGCATGGCCGGGGCTCCGGCGCTGTCGATGCTCACTCCGATGAGGCGGCCGGGAAGCCTGCGTTTGAGTTCGTCCCTGACGGCCATGTACGCGGCGTGCGGTCCTCCTCCGCCCATAGGCACGCCGAATCGCTGGGTGCAGCCCACCGCCACATCGGCTCCCATTTCTCCGGGAGGCACCAGCAGGGTGAGGGCCAGCAGATCGGCAATCATCACCACCAGCGCACCACGGCGGTGGAACTCCTCGCAGTGCGGTCGCCAGTCCGTGATGCAGCCATCCCCTGCCGGGTACTGCACCACGACCGCGAAGACCCCATCTTCCAGTCCGAAAGCATGGTCCCTGCAGCGCGTGGTAACCACTTCGATGCCGAGGGGCTCGCAGCGCGTGCGGATGACCGCAAGGGTCTGCGGAAAAACGCCTTCATCGACCAGAATCCGACGCGGATTGGCCACCGGAGCGGCCCCGTGGCAGAGCGAGACCGCTTCCGCGGCGGCCGTGCCCTCATCGAGGAGAGACGCGTTGGAAACCGGCAGCGCGGTCAGTTCGGCCACCATCGTCTGGAAGTTGAGGAGGGCCTCGAGACGGCCCTGGCTGATCTCGGCCTGATAGGGTGTGTAGGCCGTGTACCATGCCGGATTCTCGAGAATGTTCCGCTGGATGACAGGCGGCGTCACGGTCCCGTAGTATCCCTGACCGATGCAGGAGCGGAGCACCTTGTTCCGGCTCATGATGGTCCTGAGTTCCGCCAGTGCTTCCTGTTCGCCCGCAGCGGGCGGCACTCCGAGCGCCCGCTCCATGCGGATGGCGGAAGGCACGGTCGCCTCGATGAGCGCATCGAGCGAGGCATGTCCGCAGACTTCCGCCATGGCGGAAACCTCTTCGGATCGCGGCCCGCAGTGTCGGGAGAAATAGGAATCGGAGTTCATGGGCGGCTGGAGGAAAGACGGTCTCATTTCCAATAAAGCGGAAATTTTCTCCTGCAAAGCGCAGGTTGCCGGGGGTGGCCTCAGCCGACCTTGCGGCGGTGATAGAGGAGCGATTCGATGATCAGGACGAGAATCGCGAGGATGGTGAGGATCAGATACGGAGGAAGTCCTGAGGCGATGGGGCCAAGCGACGAGGAAACCGGAGAATTGTCGAGGAGGCTTTCGGAAGGCGAGAGCAGGTTGACAGCGGCGAGCCATTCTCCGGCCTGATTCTGGAGGGTGTAGAAGCCTGGCGACTCGAGTGGACCGAAGCGGCGGGCATCGGAAGTCACGGAAGACCCGTCGGGAAGGCGGATGGTGGTGACATCACCGGGGCGGACACCGGGCAGCGGCATGCTTTCCCCTGGGGTGTAGGTGGCCGCGAGGCTGTCGTCGCGTCCTGCGAGATAGGTAGCGGCGCTGTGGACCAGCACGGGAAACCATGCCGAGTAGAAGAAATCAGCATCGACTGGATTCATGTTGGCAACGATGACGGAACGCCCCCCTGCAGAAGCCGTGTAAAGCAGAGGAATGGCGTCCTCGTTTTCGATCAGAATGAGAGCATCACGCGGAGGCACGATCTTCCGGGCGCCGGCGAAGTTCAGTCCGGCGGCATCGAGGTTCCGCAGCACCGGGTGATCCGGGATGGCCACCCGGGGAACGGCTGATTCGAGCGGTTCCCCGACCGCCTGCCACCATGGAGACTCGCCTTCCGGCTGGAAAACGAGCGAGAGCGGAGCCTCCGGGGCCTTGCCACGGGAGATGACCATCTGCGGGCTTTCCGGGCTGAGCAGAAGGAAGCCACTGCCACCACCGGAGAACGATTCGACCGCGGCATCGAAGAAAAACTTGTCAGCAGCCTCGACATGCACTCGGACCGGCTTGGGTTTCTGGGCCGCGAGGAAGACCTCGTTGTCGGCCGGAAAAGCATCTCGGATCTCGAGCTTAGCGAGCCATCGGCCAGGTTGTGCCTCCTCGATCACAAATGACTCACCGGGATTCGTGCCTGGTTTGATTTCAAGATTCACCAGTTTACCGATAGTCGGAGCGTCGGCCGGCTTGAGGAGGAGGTCGGCCTTGATGGTTTCCCGGAACGACGAAGCGATCTGGAGGTAGATCCCAAGGCGGTTGCCCGGACCCGGTAGATAGCGGGCATCGGCTGCAATGATGCCGGCGTTTTCGAGGGGCTCGCCGACCTTGAGGATCTCCACGCCATCCGGCGGCTTGCCGTCAGGGAAACAGCCATCCGTGATGAGAATCATGCGGTGCGCCTTCATCCACTCGCTGCTGTCGCCGCTGCGGAGCGAGGCAATGGCCTCCGGCCGGAAACCGAGCGCGGTCGCCGGCACGGCCTTCACCGCGTCCAGCAGTTCGCGCGGGTTGTCGGTGAGGTGAGACCAAAAGCGGACGTCGGAGGCCACGGAGGCCACGGAGGCGCGCTGACTGGCATCCATGCCCCGGATGAGATTGGCGGCGGCCTCGCGGGCGAGAGCGAGCCGCTGCTGACTGCCCTCGCCGGCTGACATGCTGGCGGAATGATCAATGAGCAGGAGCAGGTCCTTCCGTTCATCATCGACGATTTCCGGCCGGGTCAGGGAGAGGCAGACGGCCCCGAAGACGAGGGACAGCAGCAGAAGGGAGAGGAGATCCCGGAGCCGATGGAAGAGTGATGTCGATTTCTTCTCGGTGAAGACCCGGTTCCAGAGGAAGTAGGCGGTGGCCTCGCGGCGCCGCGGCCTCACCTTGAGGAAATAAATGGCGACGAGCGGCAGGAAGCTCAGAAACGACCAGAAGAAGAGCGGTGCCAGAAACTTCATGCCACGAGGCCTCCGCGTCTGAGAATGTCCGTGATGACGACCTCGAACGGCACCTGTGGAGTGGTGCTGGCGAGGCCGATGCCGCGTTTGGCGCAGCATTTCCGCAGGCTTTCGTTCCAGTCGGCGACTGCCTGTTCGTAGAGTTTTGCCTCCCGGGGCGTGATGGTGAGGCGCTGGCGCTGACCGGTCTCCACGCAGGTCAGTTCCACATCACCCTTCCAGTCGCATTTCGTGTCGTTTTCGTCCTGCACCTGCAGGCAGAATACTTCATGGCGATTCCACTGTAGGAACTTCAGGCCGTCATCGAAGCCGGAAGGAAAGAGGAAGTCGGAGATGACGACGATGATGCCCTTGCGGCGGTGACGGGCCTGGAATTCGCGGGCGCAGGCCGTGAAATTGGTATCGCTGCCGAAGGTGGTGGCGTCCTCCAGTCCACGCAGGAAGGGGAGAACCTTGCCCCTTCCGCGGGTGCGCTCGAGGATCGGCTGAAGCCGGTCGGCCAGCCCGTAGACGCAGAGTTGGTCGAGCATGTGCAGGGCGATATAGCCGATGCCCGCCGCGAGCTGGCGCGCCGTGAGGAATTTCGACTTCATGCTCGGGCTTTCGTCGAGAAGTATGTAGACGGTGGCATCCTCATCGATTTCGAAGAGCTTGACGACGAGTTGTTCGAAGCGTCCGTAGACCCGCCAGTCGATGCTGCGGAAGTCGTCGCCTGGGTGGTACTCGGCATAATCCGCGAAGGTGATGCCGGATCCTTTTTTGGTCGACTTGCGGTCGGCCTGCATGGATCCGCCGAGGACCTTCCGCGCCAGCAGGTAAAGGCCGTCGAGCTTGCGGATGAAGGAGGGATCGGTGAGCATGAAAAGCCTTCAGGCGGAGATGCGGAGCGTAAACCCGGCGAGGATCGGCTCAGGCGATGGCGTAGCCGGCGAAGGCCAGCTTCTCGATCACGTCGTTGATGATGTTCTCGGTGCGGATGCCTTCGGCTTCGCCTTCGAAGCTGAGGATCATGCGGTGGCGCAGGGCCGGAACCGCGACGGCGTTGATGTCTTCCTTGGAGACGTGGAAGCGGCCGCGCAGGAGGGCGCGCGCGCGGGCTGCCGTAAGGATCGTCTGGGCTCCCCGCGGGCTGGAACCATGGCGGATGTAGGTCTTCACCGATTCGGGAGCGGCTGGTTCGGTCGGGTGGGTATTCCGGACGACGCGCACGAGGTAATCCTGAACCTCTGCGGCGATCGGCACTTCGCGGAGAGTGGCTCCCATCTGCATGATGTCCTCGCCGGTGGCGACGGCATCGATTTCCGGCGGGCGGTTGCCTGTGGTGCGGTTGAGGATTTCCACGAAGTCATCGTGGGTGGGGACTTCGACGAAGAGCTTGAAGAAGAATCGGTCGAGCTGGGCCTCGGGAAGCGGGTAGGTTCCTTCGTTTTCGATGGGGTTCTGAGTGGCCAGCACAAAGAAGGGGAGCGGGAGCCGATGGGTTTTGCTGGCGACCGTGACGGTCTTTTCCTGCATGGTTTCGAGGAGAGCGGCCTGCGTCTTGGGGGTGGCGCGGTTGATTTCGTCGGCGAGCAGCACGTTGCAGAAGACGGGACCCGGCTGGAATTCGAAAACCTTCTGGCCGCCCTTGTCGACGAGGATCTGAGTTCCCACGACATCGGCCGGCAGCAGGTCCGGGGTGAACTGGATCCGCTGGAACTTCAGGTGAAGGGCCTTGGCGATGGTATTGACCAGCGCGGTTTTGCCCAGTCCGGGAACCCCTTCGAGCAGCACGTGACCGCCGCAGATGATGGAGAGCAGGACATTTTCGACGATGTCCTGCTGACCGACGATGAATTTACTGATTTCCGAGCGGATTTTCTCGAATGTTTCCTGGAAATGCTGAGCGGATTGTTCTGGGGACATGGTTGGGAAAAAGGAGAGAAGGGTGCGAGGGCTTGAGGGGCGGATCAGTTGCCGACTGGGAGGATGACGCGGCGTTTCGAGGGAGTTGAGGAGCTAGGTTCCATGATGATCCAATCCTGATGGGCTGCGGCGAGATGGTAGCCTTCGGCGGCGGCTTGATTGAGTTGTGCTTCGAGGCGGGCGAGGCGGTCAGACGAACCGTTTCCGGCGTTGGCCGGAGAAGTGGGTAGGGCGTCGATGACGAGGCAGGGTTTGGCGGCTGGCTCTGAGGGGGCCGTGGTGGCAGGCGGTGGCGCCGGGGCAGCCGAGTTTTCGGAGTCCTGAGCGTGGAGACTGAGGGCGATGGCTGCGGTGGCGGCGAGTGCAGCGAGGGGGACTGCTTTCATGGCGTGCCGGAGGAGGGGAGCGGGAGAGCCCGGAGTCACATTATTTCTCGGCGGCTGGTTCCGCGGCGTGGAGGGCATTGAAGTAATTTCTGACGCCGGCCTTCACGTCTTCCGGAACGTCCTCGCGCTGCACGAAGGATTCGAACTGGCGGCGGAAGGTGCGTTCCCTGGCTTCCCCGCGCCGGCTGCTTACCCCGGTGCCGTCATCGGCGGCCTCCACCTTGGTCAGGCTGGGTCCACTGCCCTTCTGGCCCTTGAGCTGCGACGTGTTGCCGTTGTCGCTCAGTTCTTCGGTGCCTTCGCGGCGGGAATCAACGGATCCGACGCCGGCTTCCTTGCCACCGGGCATGGCGAAAGGCGACTGGCCCATGCCCTGGAGGAAGCCCTGACCCTGGCCGGCGTTCTTGCACATGCCGAGGAGCTTCATCTTGGCCGCACGCTTCGCGCCCATTTTGCCGAGCCGTTGTCCGAGTTTGCCGAGCCGCTCCCCGAGTTTGGCTTTGCTGGCCTCCAGTTTACCCAGCTTGGAGGGATCCACTTTGCCGGCTTTTTCGGCGGCCTCCATTTCCTCCATCTGCTGGTCGTACTCGTCGGCTTCCATTTCGAGCTGTTCGAGTTCCTCCGAGAGTTCCTGTTCCTGAGGAGCCTGCGAAACCTGCGCCTGCTGGCCATTCTGCTGATTTTCGCGCCCGTTCTGACTGTTTTTCGCCTGATTGCTCTTCTGGGCCCGGGCCGCGGAGGCCATGCGCTTGGCGGCGGCTTTCAGTTTGGCAGCCTCCTTGCGCTTTTCGGGGGTCTTTTTGCCCTCGTCGTCCTGCGGCATCATCTTTGCGAGATCCTTGGCCGCTTCCTTGAACTGCTCGTTTTTGAGTTTCTTTGCCAGTTCGCGGGCCTGGGGATCTTCTTCCTTTTCGAGTTCCTCGCCCGCCTTCTTCATGAGCTGGGCTTCCTTTTTCTGTTCGAGGGCTTTGGCGGCCTTGTCCATTTTCCGCTCGAGTTCGGCGGGCTGCTTCATGGCCTCGGCAAGGTCCTTGGTGCCCTTCAGCTCATCGACATACTTCTTCAGTTCGTTCGCATTGAGTTCCTTGAGTTCTTCTTCGTCGGCGGATTCCTCCAGTTCGCGGATGGCCTCTTCGAAGTCCCTGCGGAGTTCCTCCATGCGGTCCTCCGTCATTTCCTCGCGGGCGAGGCGGTCGA
>CAZSDE010000029.1:0-15420 GCA_964605435.1 uncultured Akkermansia sp. | reverse complement strand
GAAACAGCAGCGGCCGGAAGCAAATGCTCGCACCGTCGGGTTCGTCAGGGTGTTCCTGTTCGCGCATCACGGATCAAGTCTGAGCCATTTTCCTGACACATGGCTCTGCCTGCGGCGTCGCCGGAATCACGCGCGCCAACGGCCTGCGGCCAGGCCGACGGGCCCACTCCGGAATTGCACTGGAATCACTCTGAAACCGCTCCCGGATCCTTCAATCCGCCCGCTTCAGCTGCGCAGGGCCCGCAGCGTGAACAGTCCCTTCCATCCGGGGCCGATCCGGCGGGCTCCGGTCGCCCGGTGTTCCCGGCTCCGGCCACCGAACCAGTACCGGTGACGTTCAAACCACCGGTCGATGAATTCCGGGCTCCCCAGAATGACCCCATCGGTCAGATGCCGCACCTTCCGCAGCAGCATTTCGGTCCGCACCCCGCATTTGGCCGCCATCCGTTCCTGCACTTCCGGACTCAGACCGCGCCGGATGATCCGGCCATCCTCCGTGACCCGCGGCCGCCCGGCAATGCCCAGCAGCCGACGGTACTCCGCAAGCGCCCGCAGTTCCCTGCGCCGCTGCTGCCATGGTGTTTCGCCCGAGACCTGAACATGGGATGCCGCGGCACCATGCTGCCCATCACCGTGCCCGTGGCCGATGCCTGTGATGGCCATGAGTCCAGCGAGGGCCGGCCGGTTCTCCGCCATCGCTTCCGCATAGCCGCACCAGCGGTAGGCTCCGGGATCGGTCACGATGCCGGCCCGCACCGGATTGAGGTCGACGTACGTGGTGATCGTGTACATGGCCGGCCCGGCGTCTTCGACGATGACATGCTTGTAGCGGCCCTCCCAGAGGGTGCCCCGGCGGCCATGCCGGCGGTTGAACCACTGGGTGAAGCGCTGCTTGAGCGACTTCATGAATTCGGTGAGCCGGAACATCCGGTCGAGCATGCGCTGCCGCCAGGATTCGATGAGGGCCTCGCAGCCATTCTGGCGGTAGCGGTCGAACTGACGCTGCTGTGTGCGGAAAGACGCGTCGTCGACGGTTGGCTGCCAGCGTTCCATGACCGTTTCGAGGGGGAGATCGAAACCGTCGGGGCGCTGCGGGACCTTCATGACGATGTGGAAGTGGTTGCTCATGACGCAGAAGGTGAGGATCTCGACCTGATGGAAGGCGGCGGCGGCGCGCATCATGCGGACGAAGGTCTCCTTTTCGGCGTCAGCGAAGATGTGGTTGCCGTCGACGGCGCGGGAGAGGGCGTGATAGACGCCTGCTTCGGAATCCTCCTCGATGAAGATGCGTGGCTTGGCCATAGTTACTGCAATACCGTATATGCGGTGTGCAATACAGTCAAGCTTGAAATGCATTCCGCAGCAAAAGGCACGCATCCGCAGCAGAAGGTCTGTCCACTTGTCGGCTTCGTTATCGGGAGGGCGAAGTTGCATGAAGGCGAAGAAGACGGCCACCTTCAGACATTCGAATCGGGGTCACGAGATGCCCCTACCAAAAGGTCTGTCCATCAGTCACGCATTCGTCACTTCCAGGTCGCTTGCAAAAGGTCTGTCCCGTTATCGGGAGGGCGACCTTGCCTTAAAGCGTCCAGAAGGTCTGTCCTGTAGTCACCACTCAGAAGGTCTGTCCTGTAGTCAGCGTGGGCGCCGTTAGAAGGGAACTTCATCTGGCGCGTTGGCTGGAAGAATCTTGCGTTGGGGTGGAGGGATCGGGTATGTCGGGGGTGGATAACCCCCTGATCCTGCCATGCACCACCCTCATATTGCCGCTGCGGCGTTCCTTGCGGGAGCGTCGGTTCTCTGTGCCAATGACAGCGCTGTAGTCATTAATGAAGTCCAGTATCATCCGGCGGGCGAGCCGGCGGAGTCGGAGTGGATTGAGTTGCGGTGTCTGCACGGGGTGGACGTCGATGTCTCTGGCTGGCAGCTGCGGGGTGGAATTGACTATACTTTTCCGGCGGGGACGGTGATTCGTGGGCGTGGGTTTCTGGTGGTGGCGCAGGATCCGGCCGGGGTGACGGGAACCACGGCGCTGGGTCCTTGGTCTGGGAAGCTGGCGAATAATGGGGAAGAGATCCGGCTCCATAATAATAGTGGGAGACTCATGGATGTGCTGAGCTACAGTGATGGTGCCGAGTGGCCGGCAGGCGCCGACGGCAGTGGAGCCACCCTTGCGCGGCGGGATCAGACGGCAGCAGCTGGAGGGGCGGCGGCGTGGACTGCCAGCAATCAGCTGGGCGGGACGCCGGGAATGTCGAATTTTCTGGACGCGGATGCCGTGCCGACCGTGGGTGTGGCCCTGCCGATTGATTCGGCTGGGTGGCGAACGGTTTTGATGACAAGGGGTGGGCATCGGGTCGCGGCATGTTCTTCGCGGGAAGTCCTAAGCTTGCTGAGCCGGTGCCAGCGACTGCGGAACTGTCTGGGCCGGGGGAGGGATTGATCAGTTACTGGGCGATGGACGATGCCACAGGGAGCACGACGGCCGCGAACAGTGTGGCGGGAGGAACGGTGGGAGCGCTGAGTGGCAGTCCGGGCACGAATATCGCCTTTGTCCCGGATACCGGGGCCCGCAGCCGGGTTCTGCGCATCAATATCAATGCATCGAATGCAAATGTCACCGGAAGTTCCGTGTCAGCCGGAACCCTGCCGCTGATCACCCTTGCCAGTGATTTCACCTGGGCCTTCTGGGCGAAGTCGAATGACGGCACGAGCAACGATGTCATTCTGGGGAATCGCTACGCGAATGCCGGGGCTACCGACTTCAATCCCCGGGAATTCGTGAAGTTCACGACGAGTGCCTTCGAGTGGCATGTGAATGGCGGCGGCCAGAATCTGGACTATGCGGACATTGCGAATGGGGCGTGGATTCATCATGCGATGGTGAAGGCGGGTCCGACGCTGACATATTACCGCAACGGAACCGTGGCCGGCACTGCGACGATTTCCGATGCACCGCGGAACCGTCAGCCTTTCTTCATGGGAGGGAATGGGGTGAACGAGAGCTGGTCCGGATGGCTTGATGATGTCGCGCTCTGGAACAAGGCGGTTCCGGGTGCGGCTGTGGCGGCGCTGGCGGCGGGAACCTACACGCCCGCCAATCTTCCCACGAATGCGAAGGTGATCGACAATGGTCCCTTTCCGGTGCCTAGTGCGGTTCGTTTTCCGACGGCAGCCACGCAGGCCCTCGCTGACGAGTTCCCAGGAGACGCCATTGATGGGCAGCGCTGGGAAGTGATTGACCAGGGACTGGAGAATACCTTGCCCAATCCTCTGACGGCTGCGGTGGCGGGTGGACAAGCGACCATTGCGGGAACGACCACGGTGAATTTCTGGGCGGGTCGGACCCTGCGGAGCGTGTCGGCCTACTCGACACGGGACACGGTGACTGCGGAAGTTGACCGCGTATCGCTGGCGGGTACGGGCACGGCCTGGCGATCGAGTCTCTGGCTCTGGGCCGATGCGGATCATTACCTGCATTTCGCGCAGAACATCAATGAAGGTGGCTGGACGTGGAATGCCAGCGATGCGGGTGGTACTGGCACGCTGGCTCCGACTGGTGGCGGGAATAATCTGGGATCGCTCGACAGCCTTGATGCGGCGGTGGGGCAGGCGCGCATGAAGCTTGTGTGGGTGCCGGGGGCGTATGCGGGGCAGGGGACCATACAAATCTGGCACAATGCGACCCTGGCGGCGAGTCATGCGGTTACGAACTGGCCTGCGAACTTCCGGGTTATGCTGACGGGGCAGGCGCGGGCAGCCAACGACACGGTGAGCGCGGTCTTTGACAATGCGAAGGTGACGGTGGAGCAAGCGGTGCCGTTTCAGACCGGGGTGCCGGCGGCTCCGACTCATTATTTCCGGCACGAGTTCGATTTCGCGGGAGCTCCGTCGGCGACCACGCTATCGCTCTGGCCGCTGCATGATGACGGGGCGGTGTATTATCTGAATGGCACGGAGATTCACCGTGACAATGTGGGGTCAACTCCAGGGCATGGCGCGGCGGCGCTGGTCCCGGTGGCTGATCCCTCGTTTCCGCGTCAGGCCATTGTGATTCCGCCCGGACTGCTGCGGTCTGGACGCAATGTGCTGGCAGCGGCTGTGTATCAGGATGTGCCGGGCCATGCCGACATGGCCTTCGGGGCGCAGTTGATGGCGAGCGAGCTGCCGGCACCGGCGCGTAGCAATCCTCCGCTGCGGCTTACGGAAATCAGCGGGGCCTCCGACATTCCGTTCCGGGTCGAACTGCGCAATGGTTCGACCGCACCGCTGTCGCTGAGCGGCTATGCCCTGCGGGGATCGTCTGGTGGTACGGTCAATCTGAGCGGCATGCTTGAGCCGGGGGGCTATCTGGTGCTTGATGAAGCGGCCCTTGGTTTCCGGCCTGCCAATGGGAGTCGGCTCTTTCTGGTGCGGGGAACGCAGTTCCATGACGGGCGGACCGTGACGGGACGGCTGCGTGGGTTGGATGCGGCGGGTGCGTGGGCCTTTCCGGATGGCCCGAGCTTCGGTGCGGTGAATCCCGTGACGGTGAGCGATGCCATGGTGATCAATGAAATCATGTACAACGCGCCCGATGGGCTTCCGGAGCAATGGATTGAGCTGCACAACCGGAGCGGGGCCGCGGTCGATCTTTCCGGCTGGAGTTTCGGCGATGGAATCGATTACGTGTTTCCTGCGGGATCGCCGGCGGTACCGGCTGGGGGCTATGTGGTGGTGGCGTGGGATCCGGCTGCGTTTCAGTTGCTGCATCCGGGGGTGCCTCAGGTGCTTGGACCATTCAATGGTCGTCTGGCGGGCAATGGAGAACGGATTCAGCTGAGGGATGCCCGGGGCAATGTGGCCGACGAAGTCAGTTACGGCGGCGACGGTGTCTGGCCCGAGTGGGCCTCCGGGACCTCGTCGTCGCTCGAGCTGCGGAATCCATCTGCGGACAACGCGGTGGGATCGGCCTGGGCTGCCAGCGATGAAACTGCCCGCGGTGCCTGGCAGAATGTCGACTACACGTTCCAGGGGCTCATTTTTGAAACCAACCCGAATTACTACAGCGAGCTGATTCTCGGACTGCTGAATGATGGCGAAGTCCTCATCGACGACATCAGTGTGCGCATGGCACCGACTGGAACGAATACCGAGCTGATCCAGAATGGAAACTTCAGTGCCGGAACAGCTGAAAAGTGGCGGTTTGCCGGAAACACACGGCGCAGCGCCGTGGTGGACGATCCCTCGGAACCCGGCAACAAAGTCCTGCGGCTGGTGCAGGGGGGATCGATTGATCACATGTCGAATCATGCCGAGACGACCCTGAAGAATGGCAGTGCGCTCATGGGTACCGGGGCGCTCAGCGCGGCGCAGACGTACCGCATTTCCTTCCGGGCCCGCTGGTGGAAGGGGAACAACCGCCTCAATTCGCATCTGTATTTCAACCGTGGCGCGGTCACTACCACCCTTGCTCGTCCGACCACGGGCGGCACGCCTGGAGCCCGCAATTCCACCTTCAGTGAGACCGCCACGATCACGGTCCATTCCGTCCGCCATGAACCTGCCGTGCCCGCGGCAGGTCAGCCCGTCACCATCACCGCAAGCGCGCATGACCCGGCAGGATCCGCCCAGCTGAACGTGATCTATGCGGTCAATGAAGGGGCCGAGCAATCGGTGCCGATGGCATGGGCTGACGGACGCTGGAGCGCCACCGTGCCTGGTCAGGCCGCAGCAGCGAAGGCGGTCTTCCGGATTGAGGCGGTCAATGCGCTGGCGCACCGCACGACGTGGCCGGCCAACGGGATGGCGGGTCGGGCCATGATTCCGTGGGACGATGGGCAGGCGCAGTTGGTGCGGCCGAACGGGGCGCGGCCGCACAACGTGCGGCTCGTGCTGCCGGCGTCGGACATCACTCTGCTGCATGCTCCCAACAATGTCATGAGCAATGACTGGATGCCCTGCACGGTGATCTATGATGAACGGGAGGTGTACTATGGCACCACGATGCATCTGAAGGGATCCGAGCATGGACGGGCCAAGGATGTGCGCGTGGGATACCTTGTGCGCTTCCCGTCCGAGCATCTCTTTCTTGGCCGTCATGGCGAAGTCGGCATCGACCGCAGCGGGGCAGGCGATCAGTTCAGCCAGAAGGAGATTCTCGTGAAGCGGTCGTTCAACCGCACGGGAGGCATTCCATGCACAGAAGACGATCTGATCCGGGTCATCGCGCCGCGGCCGCAGCACACTGGTCCAGCCATTTTCATTCACAGCAAGATCGACAGCGACAACTTCCTTGATGGGCAGTTCGAGAATGGGGGAGACGGCACCATGTATGAATATGAATTGCTGTATCCATTGTATTCCGGCAGCATCGCGACCTCCACGGACAACGGGACACTCGAAGGCAACAAGCTGACGCAGGACAGTCCCGGACCGACGGGCGTCCCAGTGCGCAAGCTCAACCCGGGTCTCTCCAAGGAGGAATACCGATGGTACTGGCTCATCAAGAACAACCGGACCCGGGACGACTACAGCAAATTGATCCCAGCCCTGACGGCCCTTGGGCAGACTGGCATCAATTTCCACAATCAGACTGCCGCACTGATCGATACCGATGGCTGGCTGCGATCGTTTTCCGGTCCGGTAGTGTGGGCGGTGGGCGACAACTATGCCTTCAATAGCCAGCACAACTGCCTATATTATGTTAAACCCGATGGAAGGACACTCTACATCCCGTGGGATATGGACTTCACTGCGACGAGCGGTGCGACCGCCAGCGTCAATCCGAACACGGAACTCGGAAAGATGATCAATTCCCTCGGAGGCACGAGCGTAGACGACGTCAATCGCCGGAAGTACTATGGCTACCTGCTCCACATGGTGAATACCTCCTTCAATGCGAATTACATGGGGCCGTGGATGGATCATTATTCGAGATTCGTGAACGAAGACTACCGGGCTGGCTTCCTGAGCTTTGTCACGAGCCGGGAATCGTACGTGCGCAGTCAGATCAATGTGGCGGTGCCCACGGTGCCCTTCCGCATCACGACGAATGGCGGCCTTGATTACACGGAGGCTGCCAGCACGACGACCCTTGCCGGTGATGGCTGGGTCAATGTGGAATCGATCCGGCTGCGCGGCGGCGTTCCGCTGGCGGTCACGTGGACGGATCAGGATTCATGGCGGATCACGCTCCCGGTGGTCAGCGGCCCCAATCTGTTCCAGCTGGAGGCGGTCGATCTGAGCGGGAATGTCGTTGGCTCGGCGGCCATCGGGGTGACCGGGACGAGTCCGGTAGTGCCGGCGTCGGCGGCGAATATTTTCCTGAGCGAACTGCACTATCATCCGGTGACTGATGGCGAGGAATTCATCGAAATCCTCAATGGTTCGCAGTCGGTGGTTGATCTGAGCGGCTGCCAGTTCACGGATGGAATCAGCTACACTTTCCCGGCTGGTTCGCAGCTCGCGGCGGGAGCCCGGATGCTCATTGTGCAGAGCCGTACGGCCTTTGCCGCGAAGTATCCTCAGGTTACGGGGCTGGCTGGCGGGGAATTCGCGCCGTCGAGTCTGCGCAACAGTGGCGAGACCCTTACCCTCATGGCGGCCGACGGCCTGAGCACAGTCTTTTCGGTGAGCTATACGGATGCGTTGTCGGCTACGGACGGTGGCGGGCGCAGTCTGGTGAGGGTGATTGGCTGTCTCGATCCAGGTGACAGCTACGTGTGGCGGGCGAGCATGGCGGATGGCGGAAATCCGGGCGGATCGGACGGCCTGCTGTTCAGCGGTGATCCCTTGGCGGACGCGGATAGCGATGGGTTTGCGGCGATTGTGGAATACGCCTTCGGCTCCAGTGATACCGAGTTCACGCCGTCGGGCTTTTTCCTGAGTGTGAGCCCATCCGGTCAGCCGCTCGCGGCCACGCCGCTGCCCAATGCGGACTGTGCACTGGTTGAACTTCAGAACAGCAGCAGTCTGAGCGATTGGACGGCTGCTCCGGGGAACGGTGGTCGTTCCTTCTGGCGGTGGAAGGTGTCGCTGCGATGATGAAGTTCTCCGGTATTCCAGGAATTGATCCGGCGCACGTTCCTGCCGGCGTGAGAATGGTGCAGAGCTTCGATGAGCTGGCGTCCTTCGAATGGAGCGACGGCATCAATGCGCTCTGCTGGCCGCGGGTCCTCCCGGGTGATTTCGGTGAAATCGTGGCTGCGCTTCGGCCGGGCCCGGGGATTACGGCGGTGGATGAGGAAACGCTGTTGGGATTGTCCTTGTCCCCGGAGGGCGCGGCGGCCCGCAGGCTGCTTTTCGCGGACCTTGCGATGCTCGCCGAGGCTGGACTGGACCCGTTGCTGGAAACCGTGCATGGCTACACGGGACACCGGGAAGGCGATCCGTTTCCGACGCATGTGCAGTCATTTCATGCCGACAGTGCCGATGGCCCCGCCGATACGTGGCTCTGCACATACTTCGGCCGGAGCAGTGAGGGAATTCCCAATGCCATGGTGACCTGCAGGCCGCAGGTGGCCGCGGTCCGCGCCGCCCTGCTGGCGGAATTCGGAGGAGCGGAAGGAGCGGAATTCGAGGAATTCCTGCATGGGCATTTCCATGACCTGCACTATGTTCCTGCGGAGGGTGCCATACCGTGGACGTTCGGCATCGGAAACCTCTGGCGCATCGCCTGCGACTGGCCGGGATGTCCGGTGCCGCCCTGTGTCCACCGGGCTCCCCTCACGGAGCCCGGCGACCCTCCCCGGCTCCTGCTGATCAGCTGAATTGCGCCGCATCCCGGGCGCTGGAAATTTCCTCGCAGGAATCGGGCTACCGCTTATCATGAACGACACGAAGGTCATCCGCTGACCCCGGCCTTCCTCAGGTCCGGCAGGAGCGGTCCGGCGTCATTGATTTCCTACCGAAACTCCAAAGGCATGAACCACCAGCACAAGCGACTCGTCACGGTTCTCGCTGCTGCCTTCGGCATGCTCTTTGCATGGTCGGCATGGCATCCATGGCATCCGCAGGACTGGATGCTGGAGAATGTGCCCGTGGGGGCCGCCCTGGCCCTTGCCACCTGGATCTACTTCCGCGTCCCGTTTTCGCGATCGTCCTGGGTTCTTGTCTTCCTGTTCCTCTGCTTCCATGAAATCGGAGCGCACTACACCTATTCAGAAGTCCCATGGCGTCAGTGGCTTGCCAGCCTGACCGGAACCGAACCCATCGGTGGACGCAATCACTTCGACCGCGCCGTCCATTTCCTCTACGGATTCCTCCTCGTGGTTCCGCTCCGCGAACTGCTCAGCAATTTCCTGAAACTCCCCCGCGTCTGGTCATGGCTCATCCCCATCGATATCATCCTTTCCACATCGCTCATCTATGAACTGATCGAATGGGGCGCGGCGGTCGTCTTCGGAGGCGATCTCGGACAGGCATATCTCGGAACGCAGGGCGATCCATGGGATGCTCACCGCGACATGGCCCTCGCCGGACTCGGTGCCATCATGGCCGCCATCCCCGCCGCCATCTGGAAATCCCGGACGCCCGCAGAAGCCTGAAGGCGACGGCCGCAGAGTATGCGGCAATACAATAATTACAGCAAAGGAGAATTATTTGCTTTACGGATGCGGGGTAGCATGATATACGGTGCGACAACCAAATGAAAACCGTACCCTGTTTTCTTGCCGTCGCTTTTGCCGTGGTCCTCGACCTGCCCGTGCGAGCCCAGAATATCCGGCTGTGGAGCGGGAATTCGGGGGGAGCGTGGCTGACCGCGGGCAACTGGTCCGGTGGAAATGTGTTTGCGGGAGCGACAGATCTTGCCAGCCCTTTGCCGGGGCAGGGGATGCCCGACGACATCATGGCCAGCGCAGCCGGAAACCGGGCGGCCAGCATCGGCCTCAACATCAGCACGGTGACGGCTGGAAATTCAGCCCGTGGCCTCACTCTGGGAGGAATTGATTGGGAACGGACCGAGGCCGGAGCCTGTGTGATCGGGAACAGTTCGACGGCGGCAGGCGGAATCCTGCGGCTGCGGGGTGCCAGCCTTGGCGGCGAGCCGAACACATTCGTCCGTCTCGCAGGCGGCGGCGACCTCACCCTGTCCCGCGCCAGTTCCGGTACCCCAGCTGCCACCCAGAGGATGACGCTGGAACTCGGTCACGCAGCCGGTAACTTCGTGGTGGCTCGGGAACGAACGCTGACCCTGACGCCGTCGGAAATCACGGAAGCGCAGCCAGCTTCCGGTTTCACTCTCAAAGGCGGCGGCACGCTCCGGATTGCCGCTCCGAGCCGACTCACGGGAGCCATGGCGGTGGGAGCCGGACGTCTGCTCGCAGCGGTTCCGGAGTCACTCGGCTCCGGCGAACTGACTGTTTCCGACGGTGCCCAGCTCATGCTGAAGGCAAATGCAGGAAACCAAGTCAGCATCGCGGGCATGGGCTGGCCGGAGCCCTCCGGTCCGCGCGGTGCACTCATCCTCGAGGACGCCATCCTGAGCGGTCCCCTGAATGTGACCAGCCCGTCGCGCCTCGGAATCCCGATAGGCAGGACAGGACATCTCGCAGGCCCGCTCCTCGGAAGTGCGGACCTCGAAATCAACAGCGACCAAACCGACGTGACCGGACTGCTCGTGCTCAGTGGAAATGCCTCAGGCTTCCGGGGCAGTCTCCGGGTCGCCAAAGGGGAACTCAGGGTCGCATCGTCGCAGGGTCCGGCGGGCTCCGTGAGCGTAGCCGACCGCGCCCGGCTCTCCGGCGAGGGATCGATCGGCGGAAACCTGCTGCTCGGAAAGACGGACGGCGCTGCTCTTCACATCATCACCGGAACGCCCGGCAGTATGATGGTCACCGGAACGGTCAGTGTGGCCGGAGAACTGACAGTGGTCCCCGATGCTTTCCTCCGCGGCACTCATGAAGTCCTGACGGCAGCGCAATTTGCTGCCGCACTCAGTCAGTTTTCTCTGCCCGGGGGATTGTCCACGTACCGTCCCGATACCGGATTCCAGTTGAGCGGGAATTCCCTCCTCCTGACCCTGGCGCCGGAGGCCATTCAATGGACGGCAGCGCAGTCGGATCAGTGGAGCACGAGTCCGCTGAACTGGACGGGACCGGGCGCACGGTTCCATTCGGGGGACGCTGTGGTCTTCCCGGATCCCCCACGCGGCGGCAGCGTCGTCGTCGCCACCGATGTCTTTCCAGGATCAGTCAGCATCGCCAATGACATTGGCCACTACCGCTTCACCGGAAGCGGGGGCCTTGCCGGGACGGCAGCACTCACCAAATCCGGCCGCGGTAGCGCCACGCTCGCAACCGCCAACCACTACACGGGCGGAACCACCGTGCAGGGCGGCATCCTTGCGCTCGAGACGGCGCATGCCCTGCCGCGCACAGGCCCGCTCACCCTTGCCACGGGAACGCTCCGCGTCCTTAGCCCGCATGGGATTGACCCAGCGCTGACCGTCTCCATGGGCTCGCCAGCCTCAGATGGCGATCAAATCCTTGAAATCCCGGCCGCGGCCACGGCGGACGAGACGGTGCTTTCCTGCGGAATCGATCTGCATCCCGCCGCAGCGGGACGGTCCATCCTCCGCGGTCCATCCCTGGCGTCGCAGAATCATTCCACTGCCGTGACCGGCCCAATCTCCCTCAATGGCCGCAGCCTGTGGCTGGAACATGCAGTCGATGCTCCCGGCAACCCGGCTCCCCCATGGCAGCTGAATGGCCGGATCAGCGGACCGGGAGAAGTAGTCATCAATGCCTCATCGGAAGGGACCAGCCTCCGCCTCGGCTATAACGGCAATGAATTCACGGGCAATCTGATCCTGCAGCGCGGCACCCTCCAGTGCGGACCCGTCGGCACGATGGCGTTCAATGCCATCCCGAACACGGCCTCGATCCTCTTCGGGTCCGGGACACGCCTTCTCCTCGGTTCGCCCGACACCGTCGGCGCTCTTGTGGACGGCGGCCCCGATCCCGCCGGCGGCCGGGTCGCTGCGGGCATCAGCCCGGCGGCCGGCAGCGGCAGTGTCACCCTGACGGTCGGCGGCGGCGAGGCCAGTGGAACCTATCACGGCACCATCGCCAATGAGGGAAACCGCACCCTCGCGCTCGCCAAAACGGGCACAGGCACCCAGATCCTGCTCGGCCCCTGCACCCATACGGGGAATTCCACTGTTTCGGCCGGACGACTCGTCATCGGGAGTTCGTGGGCCGCCCCGATCACCGTAAGCGGCGGAGCCACCCTTGCCGGAACTGGCGTCTCCAGCAGCAGCATCACCGCGACCTCCACAGGCAGCGGCGGAGCCACCCTGGCCCCGGGAAATCCCACAGGTGTCTTCACGGCTGCCAGCGCCAATCTCAGCGGCGGCGGAAATCTCCGCATCACCATCGACGACGACGCCACCGCTCCCTGTTCCCAGCTCCGCATCGCCGGAAACCTCAACATCACCGGAACCGACCTCCATGTCAGCGGAACACCAACAGCCGCCGTCTATGTGATCGCCACGTACAGCTCCCTCAGCGGAAGCTTTGCGTCCGCTGCCGTCCCGGACCAGTACCGCCTGGTCTACGGCTACGACAGCGGCAATGGCCAGCCGTCCCTCGCCCTCGTCCGCCAAAATGCAGACGCCTATCCTGCATGGGCAGCTTCCTATGGATTGACCGGAGCCGCCGCGGAACCCACGGCCGACCCGGACCGCGACGGAGTTCCCAACGTCCTCGAATTTCTCTTCGATGGCCATCCCCTGAACGGCGACGCCCCCGGAATCACCGCCACCGCCGTGGCCGGTGCCCTCCGCATTCAATACCTCCGCCGCGACGATGCGGAATCCCTCCAGACCATCCTCGAATCGACCGACGACCCCGGCAGCGGTCCATGGATCCCCATCCAGCCGGGAACAGGCGGCATCACTTCCAGTATTTCTGAAAACGGCCCGGGACCCGACTCCGTCCAGATCACCATCCCTTCCACTACCGTCCGCCAGTTCTACCGCCTCCGCGTCAGCGGGCCGTGAATCGCTCGGTCCCGCTTGTACGGAGGCATCCGTGCAGGCAGAGATTGCCGCTGCATGACCCTGCGGCTTCTCCGGTTCGGACCGCCTGCCATCATCGCTCTGCTGGCCGCGGTGATGGCAGCAGCGGATTGGGTCGTTTCGGAAGAGAAAGGCCTGGCAGGTCTGCAGCGGCTCGAACTCGCCAGCTACGACTGGAGGCTGCGCCGCATCAGCCTCGACCCCACGGTCGGCAAGGGTACCGGCATCGTCTTCATCGATGACGAAGATCAGCAGCAACTGCTCAATACCATCGGCGTCAGCTGGCCGGTGCCACGCTGGATCCATGCGGTCGTTCTGGATGAACTGGCCGCTCAGGGAGCCATCACGGTGGCCTACGACGTCTTCTTCATCCGGCGCAGAGACGATGGTCCGGCACCCGCAGGCCGGGACTCCGGCACCGATTCGGATGAGGCGTTTGCCCGCAGCATCAGGGAATTCGGCGACGTCATCCTCGGAGCCTCGGTCGGCACCGTCGCCGGTTCCGGGGGACTTGAGCCCCCGGATCCCCTGTTCCGTGACGCCGCCCATGCGGTCGGCCATGCCGCCGGATTAGCAGACCGGGGCGGTGCCCTCCGCCGTGTCCAGCCATTCATCGACGACCCGGTCCATGGACGCATCTGGCAGCTCGGCTTCGCCGCGGCCGCCCGTACCCTCGGATGGCAACTCGACAAAGCCACGCTCACCCCCGATGAACTCAGCATCCCAGACCACCACGGCTCCATCCAGCAGATCCCACTCGACGGGGCAGGACGGTTTCTGATCCCATGGCGACTCCGTCCCAGCGTGCCTGGCTCGGCCCATGTGCACAAGTTCACTTCTCTGCTCCACGAGGCCAACCAGCGGACGATCGGCAAGCCAACAAGGGAACCCATGGGCCCCCGCACGGTCATCATTGGCTCAGCCGGCTCCAGCCCGGCCCTCGCCGACGCCGGGAGCACGCCTCTCGCCGACCGCACCCATTACTGCACAGCCCACTGGAATATCGCAGACTCCCTCCTGCGGGGCGACTTCATCCGCCCAGCCAACCGTCCGTTGCGGCTTAGCCTCACCCTCGGTCTCCTGCTCGCGGCGGCGGCGGCCTCATGGAAGCTCCGGACGCTCTGGGCCACCACAGCGGTCGCCACCCTCGGACTCGCCTATCTCTGGCTCGCTCTCGCCCTCCTCGAAAAGAATGGACTCTGGGTCCCCGTCGCCCTCCCGCTCATCGGTGCCATCGCCACCACCCATGGCATCCTCACGTTCTTCCGCCTCGCCATCGAATACACCCACCGCCAGCAGGCCCGCTCCATCTTCAGTAAAGTCGTCTCTCCAAGCCTGCTCGACCTCATCCTCGAACAGCCAAAACTCTCATGGAAGCCCGAACAGCGCATCCTCACCGTCTTTTTCTCCGATATCCGTGGCTTCACCGCCCTCACCGATGACAGCCGCCTCGAATGCATCGGCCTCAACCCCACCGAACCCACTCCCACCCCCGGCCGCCTCCACGCCCTCCGCGACCAGCTCGCCCTCGAAACCGTCAACCTCTACCTCACCACCGTCGTCGATACCATCAAGGAACACGGCGCCACCCTCGACAAATACATGGGCGACTGCGTCATGGCCTTCTGGGGAGCACCCATCAGCAACCCAAACCATGCCGCCCATGCCGTGCGCGCCGCCATCGCCGTGCAACGCCGCCTCATCGCCCTCAATAACCAACGCACCGCAGAAAATCAGCGCCGCTCCACCAGTAATCAGGAACGCCTCGCCAAAGGCCTCCCCACAGAACCCCTCCTCCCACTCCTCACCCTCGGCACCGGCATCAATACTGGACCCATGACCGCAGGCTTCATGGGCTCACCCTCCCACCTCTCCAATTACACCGTCTTCGGCCGCGAAGTCAATGTCGCCGCCCGCCTCGAATCCCTCTCCGGTTCCAGCCGCATCCTCATCACCGAACATACGCTCGCCGAAATCCAGAAATCCGACCCCGCCCTCGCTACCCTCGCCAATCCCATCGGACCCCACTCCGTCAAAGGAATCTCAAAACCCATCGAAGTTTTCTCCATCAATTGGCAGGAAAAATGATTGCCCCCACACATCAAAGCGGATTACAATATCGTTAACTCATCAAAAACCCTCCAGCCATGCCCACCAAAAAAACCCCAGCAAAAAAAGCCGCTCCCAAGAAGAAGAGCGCGAAAAAGGTCACGAAAAGTGGCACTACAACTGGATTCGATTTAATAATCACGCCCAATGGCTCAGTGCTTGTGGACGGTAGTCCCGTTACAGACTTAACCAGTAGCCTACTGTCGGGTAGTCGGCTCACAATTGTGCCGTTACTAAACCCTCCTCCCGGCAGCCAGTCGACCCCGGGAATTTCTGCAAAAGAGCCAGGCGCTCAGGGTAGAACTGGTTTC
>CAZSDE010000028.1:8699-15538 GCA_964605435.1 uncultured Akkermansia sp. | reverse complement strand
ATGAGCCGATGGCGGAATCGTTTTTCGAGAAAGCCCGCCGCTTCTTTTCCTGATAGTCATTCTGCTGAACTCATCCTCCTGCTGCCATGTTCGATGTCTTCCATAGCCTCGCCGATTTTTCGTGGATCAGGGACAGTGCCGCATGGGTGGGGCTCATCACCCTGATTGTTCTGGAGGTGGTCCTCGGCATCGACAACATTGTCTTCATTTCCATTCTCACCGGGAAGCTTCCGGAAGCGGACCGTGCGAAGGCCCGCCGCAAGGGACTCATTCTGGCAGTGATCCCGCGCATTGTCTTCCTGCTTCTCCTCGGGGTCATTCTCGGGATGCGCGAGCCCCTCTTCAGCATCCCGTGGCCGTTTGGCACAGGAAGCGCGGCCGGCGGACATGGAGCGTCGCACATGGCTGAATCCGGAAAACTCGCGCTCACCGGACAGGACCTTGTGCTGCTTGCCGGTGGTCTTTTCCTCATCGTGCAGGCCGTCCGCGAGATTCACCACAAGCTGGAAGGCGGTACGGAGGGACATGGCAAAGGTACCGCCGGGGGATCGGCGATGACTCAGGTCATGATTCAGATCATGTTCATGAACGTGATCTTCAGCCTCGACTCGATCATCACGGCAGTGGGCATGGTCAAGCAGGTGCCGGTCATGGTCATCGCGGTGCTCGTAAGCACCGTCATCATGATGCTGACCGTGAATACCGTGAGTAATTTTGTGGAGCGTCACCCGACCGTGAAGATTCTGGCGCTTTCCTTTCTCCTCCTCATCGGGACCAACCTCCTTGCCGAAGCGGCACACTATCACATGCCCAGGCGCTACGTGTACTTCGCGATGGCCTTCTCGGTCTTTGTGGAAACGATCAACATCAAGGCATCGGCCCGCCGGAATCCTCACCCGGTGCAGCTCAATCCTCCCGCCTGACGGTCGGGCTGCCTTCGGCAGGTCTGGGCCGCGTTCGCCTTACTTCCGGCGCGAGGCGCATTGTCCCCGGGTGCGCAGTTCGTCGCACGAGGCTTCGATGCGCAGGGAACTGCTCTGCGGCTGGAAGCCGAGGCGGCGGGCGAGGCAGTCCTCGAGAAGATTGAGGTGCTGGTCCTCGAATTCCACCACTTTGCGGCAATCCGTGCAGATGAGGTGATTGTGGCGCGGGTGGTCCACGAAATTCGGATCGTAGCAGGTTTGCTGCAGACCGAGATCGATTTCCCGCAGCAGTCCGCTTTCCACAAGGAGACTGAGGGTCCGGTAGAGGGTGGCCCGGCTCGTGGTCGGGTCAAGGCGGCGGGCCCGTTCCCAGAGTTCACCGGCCGTGAAGTGGTCCGTGGTGGAGAAGGCGGCCTCGATGATGAGGTCGCGCTGGCGCGTGCGGCGCAGTCCTTTGTCCGACAGGAATTCGTCGAGGCGTCGGATGATGTCTGGGTTGATTTCGGCGCGGACCATCGGCGGGGAATTTTTCTGATGGGTTCCAGATTGCCAGACGCTTCGGGAAAACACAAGCGCCGCCAGAGAACTGCGGCAATCAGGATCATGTTACCGTTGCTCCCTTCCGGGCCTGGCGGGGTTCACACGTCCTCACTCCACAGCCCCTGACGGCGGACCGTACCGTTTCCACGGGATCCGGGCGGCGCAACCATGAATCACAGCACGGGAAGCGCGGACGTCTCAATGTCCGCCCTGGAAGATGATGCACGAGGGATTCCCGGCTGGCGTGAACTGGCCGGTGAAGGCGAGGCGGCCCGATTCCGGATCGATGCGGAAGGCGGTGACATTGTCGGCGCGCTGATTGCAGCAGAAGAGGAATTTTCCCGAGGGATCGAAGCTGAAGCTCCGCGGGTAGTTGCCGCGGGTTGGTTCGTCGGTCACGAAGGTGAGGGTGCCATCGGTACCGATGCGGAAGATGGCGATGGTATCGAGGAGTCGGTTGCCTGCGTAGACGAAGCGGCCGTCGGGTGACACGAGGATTTCGGAGCAGAAATTGCTGCCGGCATACCCAGGTGGCAGGCTGGAGATGGTCTGCCGCGGGGTGAGTGACCCTGTCTTGGCATCCCAATCGAAGAGGACGACGGTCGATCCTTCTTCCTGGATGGAATAGAACCAGCGTCCGTTTGGATGGAAATGGAAATGCCGCGGGCCGTCGCCGGGCGGCAGGTTCACGAATGGGACGGTGGCTGGATCGAGTCGGCCCTTTTCACTGTCGAACTTCCAGACATAGAGCCGGTCGAGACCGAGGTCGGCATGAATCACGAATGATCCGGAGGGGTCGGGCAGAATCATGTGGGCATGGGTGCGGTCGTGTCCACTGATGGCGAAGCTCCCGGGTGGAGCATGAGTGGCCTTGGTCGGGCCGATGGGGCCGTCGTCGGTTTTCACATCGCTGGCCGGGCCGAGGCGCCCGTCGGCGAGCACGGGAAGGACGGCCACGGAACCACCGAAGTAGTTTGCCACGAAAAGGAATTTTCCGCTCTGGTGGAGACTGACATGGGTGGGTCCGGCGCCGCCTGACGGCACGCTGCCGAGCAGGGACAACTGGCCATCGGCGGGATTGACGGCATAGGCGCTCACGGTGCCGTGTTTCTCGGGGCCGACGCGGTCGGTTTCGTTGGCGGAATAAAGCCGGCTGCCGTCCTTGCTGAGGATCAGGCTGCTTGGGCTGGTGCCGGACTCCATGATGCTGGCTGCACTGAGGGCACCGGTGGCGGGATTGAGGCGGAAGAGGTGGATACCGCGGCCATTGCCGGGCGGGAGGTCAACCTGCGTCGGCAAGGTATCGCGCAGGGGCGAACTGAAGGTGCCCGCGTAGGCCATGATGGATCCGTCCGTCTGATCGGCGGCGCGGGCGCTGACGGCGGCGGCGTGGGCGGCGAGGGCGAGGGAGGTGCGGGCCGCAAAGGTCCGGCGGGTGAGCAGGGAAGGGGACATGGCTCTGCCTTACGTGATGGTCCGGCCGCCTGTTGCAGGGACTTCCCGCCATTTCCCGTTGCAGCCCCATGGCTTTCCCGTCTCATGACCCTGGTATTTCCCTTAGCAACCATGGCATCCATCGGCACACCACTTTCCGCCACCGCCACACGCGTCGCCTTTCTCGGTTCCGGCGAACTGGGCAAGGAAGTCGTCATCGAACTCCAGCGGCTTGGCTGCGAAGTGATCGCCATCGACCGCTACCCCCATGCTCCGGCCATGCAGGTGGCGCACCGATCGCATGTCATCAATATGCTCGATGGCGAGGCCCTCCGCCGGGTTCTTGAAGCCGAGCAGCCGCATCTGATTGTACCGGAGGTCGAAGCGATTGCCACGGATACGCTCGTGGCCATGGAGCAGGAAGGCTGGACGGTCATTCCCACCGCGCGGGCGGCGCAGCTCACCATGAACCGCGAGGGCATCCGCCGCCTTGCCGCCGAGGAACTCGGTCTCCGTTGTTCCCCGTATGAATTTGCCGGGACGTTCGAGGAATTCCGCGCGGCCATCGGGCGGATCGGCACTCCGTGCGTGGTCAAGCCCATCATGAGTTCCTCGGGCAAAGGCCAGAGCGTGGTGCGCGGACCGGACGACATCGAAAAGAGCTGGAAGTATGCCCAGGAAGGCGGCCGCGCCGGTGCCGGACGCGTCATCGTCGAAGGATTTGTCGACTTCGATTACGAAATCACCCTCCTCACGGTCCGTCACGAAGGCGGCACATCGTTCTGCGAACCGATCGGGCACCTGCAGATCGATGGTGATTACCGGGAAAGCTGGCAGCCGCAGCCGATGTCGCCTGCCGCCCTCGCGGAATCGCGCCGCATGGCCGAAGCGATCACCGGAGCGCTCGGAGGCCGCGGTCTCTTCGGGGTCGAACTCTTCGTGAAGGGCGACACGGTCTGGTTCAGCGAAGTCTCTCCGCGCCCGCACGACACAGGCCTTGTCACGATCGCATCGCAGGAACTCTCTGAATTCGCGCTCCATGCCCGCGCGATTCTTGGCCTTCCCATTCCCGTGATCCGTCAGTGGGGTCCGGCGGCTTCGGCGGTGATTCTGCCGGAAGGTGAATCTTCGCAGGTCGTCTTCGGCAATCTCGAGGCTGCCCTCCGCGAACCGGACACGCACCTGCGGCTTTTCGGCAAACCGGAAGTGAAGGGCCGCCGCCGCATGGGCGTGGTGGCCTGCCGCGCGGAATCGATCGATGCGGCCCGTCGCCGGGCCCGTGACGCCGCGGCTGCCGTTCAGGTGACGCTCTGAGAATCCGGCAGCGGGGCTCCCCCGGGCACTCCGGCCATGTGGAGTACAGCAGCGGCATCGTGTCCGGCCGAACGCAGGGTCTGCACGGAGCGGGCACCGTCGCGTTTGGCCAGCCGTTTTCCGGATTCGTCGCAGACGAGCCGGTGGTGCCGCCAGACAGGGACGGGCAAGCCGAGCAGGGCCTGCAGGAGACGGTGCAGATGCGTGCTCGCAAAGAGATCGTCTCCGCGGGTCACCACCGAAATCTCCTGAGCGGCATCATCGGTGACCACGGACAGATGATAGGATGTCCGGATATCCTTGCGGGCGAGCACGGCATCGCCCAGCAATTCCGGCCGCGCCATCTGAGGCCCCCGGTCGAGATCCTGCCACGTCAGCGGCCCAGCCATCCGGATGGCCTGAGCTGCATCGAGCCGGAGCGCAAACGGCCGTCCTTCTGCCATGAAGGCATGGCGCTGGTCCGGCGCGAGGCTGCGGCAACTGCCCTGATAAAGCGGACCGTCGGGTCCCTGCGGCGCATCAATTGCCATGAGTTCATGTCTGGTGCAGAAGCAGGGATAGAGCAGACCCATGGAGTCGAGTTGCCGGAGCGCGCCAGCATAGACTTCCATGCGCTCGCTCTGCCGCCAGACGGGTTCTTCCCACGCAAGACCAAGCCAGCGCAGATCAGTGAAGATCGCATCCTCGAATTCCCTGCGGCAGCGGGTCGCATCGATGTCTTCCATGCGCAGGAGAAAGCGCCCGCCGGCCTGGCGGGCCTCATGCCATGCCATGTATGCGGCAAAGACATGACCAAGGTGGAGCAGGCCCGTCGGGCTCGGAGCGAATCTGGTCTTCACGGCGGCCTCAGCGCGGAGCGAGTTCGTCCCACGCGGCCAGTCCGGCCACGGGAAGAGCGAAGGCGGCGGCGGCGTCCCATTCCGGTGTGCCTGCCTTGCGGAAGAGTTCCCAGATCTGCTTCCTGCTGTGAGGTGTGGCCACCGACCCGGGAGCATTGCGCCACAGCCCGAGCCTCAGCCCGCCTTCGTGGGCATGATCCACGTGGCGGTGATAAATGAAGGCGTCGATGAGCGGGAGCCGACGGCACTTTTCCCATGCATAGGCATAGGCGGCTGCCTGCAGGGTTTCTCCTTCCGGTGTCAGCAGGGTATGAAATCCCTGTTCGGAAAGGATGACGCGCCGGGGCTTGCCCTCGAACAGAAGGGCGGGCTGCTCCAGATGCCGCGTCAGCACCTCGAGATTCCGGAACGTCACCTTTGGCGAGGCATCGGTCCCGTCGACATGGCCATCCGCCCACGTCCGCGGATTCCCCAGGTCATCAGGATAGGGATGCCATGCGACATGCCATGACAGGTCGCCGCGCCGCTTCACTTCAGCCGCAAAGGCATCAAGGAAATCGCGCCCCGGAGCCGCCTGACCAGTCTGCGACCCTGCCAGTCGGATGCTCCAGTGATGATCGAACGAAGTATAGACCCGGGCGGCCGGCTGATGCCGCCGGACGGCTCCCGAGACGATCCGGAAGGCGCGTTCGTAGGCATGGACGGCCTCGGTCATGGAGGCGGAACCCATGTGGTACCATGTGCCGTGCGAATTCACTTCGTTTCCGCAGATCCAGCCCCAGACGCGTCCGTGTTCCGGTTTCGATCCATTCCACCGCGCGGCCATGGCCCCGACGGCGGCTTCCAGAAAGCTGCGTCCGTCGTCCGTTTCGGCATTGAAGGCGGCGACGCTGTAGCCCTTGCCGCCCACGGCGCCCGGATGCAGCACGACCCCGTCACGGGCCGCATCGCCCGAAGGATAGGCAATCAGAATCAGATAGACCACCACGCCGCGGTCGGACAACGGACGGATCTGTCCATCCAGCGAAGCGAGATACGATTCCCTCAGCTTCCATGTGCGCGGCCCGCCGTCCACGGCCCCGCTGCCCGATTCCAGCAGGGCGGTGACATTCACATTGATGGCCGCATGATGGATACCAAGGGCGAGGGCATCATCGGTCATCTGCACCTGCAGTCCCTTGATGCCGGGCGGCTGCGGAAATGCCTCGTCGGCCGCCACGGCTGCCGCCATCCCGAGAATCGCAGAAAAGAAAACGAATCGCATCTCCTCCGGTACCGTGTCCCGCCCAACCATGCCACGGCTGATTCCCACGCATCACCGCCGCGCCGCTTCTGCCAGAAGATGACCGCGTGGACGCCGCCATGGCCGCCAACTTCGCGGTCGCATGGCGTCCCGCTGCCAGCGAAGAGAGAATCCCTTGCCTGCATGACGCGATTTCCCCGCTGCTGTTCCCGTTCTGCGCCGCCTCCGGTGCCCGGTGTTTCCGACCGCCGGCGCTGGCTGTTCGTGATGGCCGCGGGACTTGCGGCTGGCTGCCGACGGAATCCGGATCCGCCATTCACGGTGGCCTGCGCGGCGTCGCTCCGCGAATTCATGGAGGAAGCGATGCCGGTCTTTGCTTCCCGGCTTCCCGGATGCGAAATGCGGACGGTCTACGGAGCCAGTGGTTCGCTCGTCTCTCAGGTGCGCGGCAAGGCTCCGTTTTCCATGCTGCTGGCGGCGGACATGGACGGACCGGCGGCGCTCGCAGCCGATCGACTCACGGGACCTCCATTCCACTACGCCGAC